>NZ_JAWRHZ010000024.1:0-17523 GCF_040308045.1 Proteiniborus sp. | reverse complement strand
AAAGTCTTGTGCATAGGAAAACACTAATCTGCCATTTACTGTACCATAACCTGATACTACTCCTTCTCCTGGTGACTTTGTTTTTTCCATGCCGAAGTTTGTACATCTGTGCTCTACAAATGTATCAACTTCTACAAAGCTCCCTTCATCGAATAATAGATTTAGTCTTTCTCTTGCTGTCAATTTACCTTTTTTATGCTGTTTTTCAATTTTGTCTTTGCCGCCACCTTCAGCTATTTTTTCTTTAGCTAAACGTAGCTGTTCTAACTTGCTATTTGACATTAAAAGAACCTCCTTAAGCTGATTGCCTAAGCAATCTTGTATTAGATATATTTTAGTAATTTTAAAATTAATCCCTTTGACAAAGTTCGATTAATACACCATTTGTACTTTTTGGATGTAGGAATGCTATTTTAGCTCCTCCTGCTCCATATCTAGGCTTTTCATCTATAAGTCTTATACCTTTTTGCTTCATTTCTTCTAGTGCCTTTTCTATATCATCTACTCTATATGCAATATGCTGTATTCCTTGACCTTTTTTCTCAATATACTTTGCAATAGGTCCTTCTGCATCGGTTGATTCTAACAATTCTATTTCTGTATCTCCTATTGGAAGAAATGCTACCTTTACTTTTTGTTCTTCTACTATCTCTGTTCCATGAAGATTCATACCTAGTACTTCCTCATAAAACTTTAAGGCTTCTTCAAGATTACTAACTGCTATACCAATATGGTCTACTTTTTTTACCATTTTTTTCACTCCTTAAATATTTATTTAAATATTATCAGAAAACAATTTTATTATAGACTCACATGCACTAAAGGGATCCATCTTTCTGTTTGCTACTGAAGCAGTTACTTTTTCTAAAGCATGGTTTGTTTGAGATTTTTCTAATACTCTCTTCATAACTTCTGTCTCTATCAACTTAATAATTTCCGTTTTAATATTATCTTCTCTTCTCTTTTTAAGTTCTCCTGAAGATTTTAAATATTCCATATGATTTATTATTTCATCTAATAATTCACTAGTTCCTTTGTTTAAACTAGCTACTACCTGTACTATAGGAGGTCTTCTATCCTTCCTAGGTCCCATGTCAAGCATTGCCTTTACTTCGGCAGCAGTTCTATTGGCTCCATCTAAATCGCTTTTATTTATTGCAAATATATCTCCGATTTCCATTACTCCAGCTTTTATAGCCTGAATATCATCTCCCAGGCCTGGCACCATAACCATAACTATAGTATCCGCTGTCTTTACTATATCTATTTCAGATTGGCCTACCCCAACTGTTTCTATAATTATGTAATCAGCGCCATATACATCTAATATCTTTACAGCACTTTGAGTAGCCTTTGACAGCCCACCTAGACATCCTCTAGTGCCCATGCTTCTAATGAATACGCCTGGATCTGTGGCCAAATCTTGCATTCTTATTCTATCGCCTAATATAGATCCACCAGTAAATGGACTGGTAGGATCTATGGCTACTATTCCAACAGTTTTGCCCCTATTTCTAAGCTCCTTTGCGAGCTTGTCAGTAAGGGTACTCTTGCCCCCGCCAGGGGGGCCAGTAATACCTATTACATGGGCTTTACCTGTATATTTATATATCTCTTTAATTATATTTTTTGCTTCTTCTTCATCATTCTCTACTATAGAAATCAGACGAGCACATGCTCTCCTGTCTCCATTTAGAAGCTTATCTACATATTCCAATATTAACACCGCCTGAATATACTATTTCCTAATCACATTTTCTTTTATATAATCAATACATGTTGTTGTAGGTGTTCCTGGCGTAAATATTTCTTTTATTCCTGCTTCCTTAAGACCAGGAATATCACCATCAGGAATTACTCCTCCGCCTACTACAAGAACATCATCTGCTCCTTCTTGTTTAAGTAATTCTACTACTCTTGGAAGTAAATGATTGTGTGCTCCCGATAATATACTCATAGCTACTACATCTACGTCTTCTTGTATAGCAGCCGCTACTATCTGTTCTGGAGTCTGTCTAAGTCCTGTATAAATAACTTCCATACCTGCATCTCTTAAAGCTCTTGCTATTACTTTTGCTCCTCTATCATGTCCATCAAGTCCTGGTTTTGCAACTAAAACTCTAATTGGTCTACTACTCACTTAGTATTCCTCCCTTTACACCAATTCTAAATTTTTATGTTTTTATATAATCACAGATTGCTGATATTCACCAAAAACTTCTCTCATTACTCCACAAATTTCTCCTAGTGTTGCATATGTCTTAACTGCCTCTAATATATATGGCATTACGTTTTCCTCGCCCTCGCATGCTTTTCTTAATGCTTCAAGCTTCTCTTTTACTAGTCCGTTGTTTCTCTTTGATTTTAAAGAAGAAATTTTATTCTTTTGAAGAATTCCAACAGCAGGGTCAACTCTTAAAAGCCCCTTAGGAGATTCTTCTTCTACCTGGAATTTATTCATACCAACTACTATTCTAGCGCCTGTTTCAACTTCTCTTTGATATTTATATGCTGCATCCATTATTTCTTGTTGAATATACCCCATGTCTATAGCTCTTGGTGCTCCACCAAGCTCGTCAATCTTATTTATATATTTCATTGCCTTGTCTTCTATTTCCTTAGTCTTAGCTTCTATATAATATGAACCTGCTAATGGGTCAACAGTATCTGTTACTCCACTTTCATACCCTACTATTTGTTGTGTTCTAAGAGCTATTCTAACTGAATCCTCAGTTGGAAGAGCAAGGGCTTCATCTCTTGAATTGGTGTGTAGGGACTGTGTACCACCAAGTACTGCAGCCAAAGTTTGTATAGCAACACGGACAATATTATTATCAGGCTGCTGTGCAGTTAATGTAGACCCTCCAGTTTGAGTATGGAATTTTAGCATCATTGACTTTGGATCTTTTGCCCCAAATCTTTCTTTCATTATTCTAGCCCATAATCTTCTAGCAGCTCTGTACTTTGAAACCTCTTCTAGTAAGTCATTATGAGCATTGAAGAAAAATGATAATCTAGGTGCAAAAGCATCTACATCAAGTCCAGCCTTTATTGCAGCTTCCACATATGCAATACCATCAGCAAGGGTAAAACCAACTTCTTGAGCCGCTGTAGAGCCTGCCTCTCTAATATGGTAGCCTGAGATGCTTATTGTATTCCATTTTGGTACTGATTTTGAACAAAACTCAAATATATTTGTAATTAGCCTCATGGATGGTTCAACTGGGAAAATATATGTTCCACGTGCTATATATTCTTTTAGTATATCATTTTGGATTGTACCTCTTAGTTTGTCAGGTGTAACTCCTTGCTTTTCAGCTACAGCAATGTACATTGCAAGTAAAACTGAAGCAGGTGCATTTATTGTCATAGAAGTACTTACTTTATCAAGAGGAATACCTTCAAAAAGTGTTTCCATATCTTCTAATGAATCTATAGCTACTCCTACTTTTCCTACTTCTCCTTCTGCTAATGGATGGTCTGAATCATATCCAATTTGTGTAGGTAAATCAAAAGCTACACTTAGTCCTGTTTGACCTTGTTCTAGTAAGTACTTATATCTATTGTTGGACTCTTCTGCAGTTGCAAATCCAGCATACATTCTCATAGTCCAAAGCTTTCCTCTATACATAGTAGGTTGAACTCCTCTAGTAAAAGGATAGCTTCCTGGATATCCCAAGTCTCTATTATAGTCTAACGATTCAACATCCTCTGGAGTATAAAGTGGATTCACTACTTCACCTGAAACTGTTGTAAACTCCTCTTTTCTTTCAGGAAATCTAGCGAGTGTCTTCTTAAGTTTAGTATCTTCCCATTCACATTTTGCTTGTTTAATCTGTTTTAAGCTTTCATTATCAAACATTTTGGACCCCCTCGTCTTAATGAATTTCTTATTCATTCTGTCACGTTCTAAATAGTCTGAAAAATGCAGTGATGCATGAAAGCGTTTACGTATTTTAGGTTTAGAATAAGTACAAAGAAGAAATAATAAACGCTTAAAATTACACATATGCATCCAAATACAGACTATTACATATAATGCTTTTTTGCAATATTTATTTCATAATGTTAATTATTGTGAAATAAATATTTCATTAAAAGTTTATTCTATGTTTTCTTGCTTATTCCTTTAATAGGTTCGACAAATTTTCTGAAGTTTTACTAACCCATGCCTTTTTCCCACTATATATATATATATATTATACTACACATATTTTCTTTTCCCGGGAAATAACGACTTTATTATCCATAATTCTATGTTTTTATATATCCATATCTTATCAGATGCATTGTTTACTATTTCTTCTTTTTTCGAATTTTATATAAAACGACAATTTTATCGTTTCATATAACCTATATATATATCTTACATTGATAAGTAATAGGATTTGTAAACAAAAACTCTGATTAATTATACTATACTAGTCATAGTTATTTAACAAATCAAAAAATAAAGTTCAAGTTATCCCGTTTTTGTTTTGTTAATACTAATTTTACATATTAGTATTATATGGCCTTTTTATTATTTAATATTTTCATTGTACCTGTTTCAGAAAATCTTTTATGCCATGACAATGCTTCCCCTATTATGTGTGGTGTATGCCTATACTTGCTTTCTACTAGAACTCTATTATAATAATCTTTAAGCATATCCTTATATTCTCCGGAAGCACAGTTCTCAATAATGCTCTTTGCCCTTTCTTTTGGGCTCAAACCTCTTAAATCAGCAACGCCTTGCTCAGTTACTATTATTTGAACATCATGTTCTGTATGATCGCAATGAGATACCATCGGTACTATGCAAGATATATCTCCATCTTTTGCTGTTGTTTGAGTTACGAATATTGATATATAGGAGTTTCTAGCAAAATCTCCTGAACCTCCTATTCCGTTCATAATCCTACTTCCCATTATATTACTAGAATTTACATTTCCATATAAGTCTACTTCAATTGCTGTGTTTATACCTATTACTCCTAATCTTCGAATAATTTCAGGATTATTACTTATTTCTTGTGGCCTCAATATTATCTTATCTCTATATCTTTCAATATTCTTATAAAAATCGTCTAATCTATCTTTTGATAATGTAAGAGAAGTAGCAGAAGCCATATTAACTTTCCCACAATCTATTAAATCAAGCACAGAATCTTGCAATACCTCTGAGTACACTGTCAAATCTTTATATTTAGAGTTTATTAATCCAGCCAAAACTGCATTTGCAACACTGCCTACTCCTGATTGCAATGGAAGAAGATTTTCTGGTAATCTATTATGTTTTACTTCATTGTCTAAAAAACCTATTAGGTTATTTGCCATTTTCGTTGAAACATCGTCAATCGGTGCTAGTTTCTTATCAGCATCTTTTATATTTGTAACTACAATGCCTACTATTTTATCTGGATTACAAGGTATATAATTTAAACCGATTCTATCTCCAGTTTGATAAATAGGAATTGGTTTCCTAAATGGTGGATTAGCAGGACTATATATATCATGTATCCCTTCTAGCTCTAAAGGTTGACTAGTGTTTAGTTCTACTATTACTTTATCAGCTTTCTCAACATAAACATTAGAATTGCCTACAGATGTTGATGGGACTATCCCTCCATCTTCAGTTATGGCTATAGCTTCTATTAAAGCTATATCAACATTACCTAAGAAACCATATTTCACCCATTGGGGAAAGTTGCTTAAATGCATATCACTATATTCTATTTCCTTATTATTTATACAGTTCCTTAGAGAATTATTAGTCTGATATGGGTATCTTCTTTTTATTACTCCAGCTCTTGATAAAACTCCGTCTAACTCATCTCCTACTGAAGCTCCTGTCATCAAGGTAATCTCTATCTTATCGCCGTTTTCAGCTCTTCTTCCTAATGCTAAAGGTACTGCCTTAGGATATCCTGCAGGTGTAAAGCCACTCGTTCCAACTTTCATTCCTGTTTTAAATAACATGGCTGCTTCGTCTGCTGTCATTATTTTATCTCTAAGCTTTTTGCATCTTATTCTTTCTTCTAACACGGTTCTTCCACCTCCGAATTATCAACTAGTTAAAGATATTTTGTATAAACAGGGAACCTCTGCATAAACAGAGGCCCTCAAATAGTTATATACTTGCGATAGTATTAGTAGCTGCATTTATATACATAGGTTTCGTCATAACCAACTATTACCTTATAATATCCTTTTAACATCTTGTCAGTTTCTTCATCTCCAGTATCTACTAATAGAGGTCTGCCTTTTAAGTCTATAATTTTATTTGGAGTTGAAATAATTATAATATTTTCTTTTCCTGCAGCCTTTATGATTCTAGGACTAAATTGTTGATTACCTCTACCAAATATATAACCCTGTCCTCCTATGAGCGATACTATTATTTTAAATTTTTTATCTTTTGTAGTTTTCAATATTTCTTCTTCATTTGCATCATTTAAAATTAACTTCTTGTCCTTTACAATATCTACTCCAAGTAAAGTACAGGGTGAATTCATCTGTTCTAATATTTTTCTTGTGGTTGTCCCAGAACCGATGAGATAAATGTAGTCTTTTTCCATGTTGTCAATGATATAGTCTGCTATGCCTTCTAAGCAAATATTGTCACTATATATGCCTCCAGCCTTTAAAGATTGGACATACTCTTTTTCATAAGGAACTTTCATATATCCGTATAATTTTGCTATTACCTTTCCTTCTCTGAATCGTTCCTCATCTATATCCATAACTTCTGACTCTCTTAGCTTAATACTCTTGTTCCCAAAAAAATCAGCAACTACTTTTCCAGCATTTAATGGATTTGTTGCAAATACAGCAGAGTGTATTTTTACTCCAGCAGGTATCCCTATTACAGGTATTTTGTCTCCTACTGAGTTATAAATATTTCTTGCAGTTCCATCTCCTCCTGCAAATAGGAGCAAGTCCACTTCGTTTTCTACCATTTTTAGAGCAGCCTCTTCCGTATCTTTATAGGTAGTTATTTCTCTATCAACATCTCCTATAACTGTCGGTACAATGCCCAAATCAGTACACTCTTGTTGCCCCATATCCCCAGGATAGGTTAATATCTCTATCCCAGGGACATTTTTTCTAATATAGTCTAAAGCTTTTCTTACTTTGCTTGGTGCTTCTTGTTTAGCACCAAGTGATAATGCTTTTTTTAAAGTTTCTTCCCCATCCGTTCCTTTCAAGCCTACTCTTCCACCCATTCCTGCAATTGGATTTACAATAAGACCAAGTCTTTTTGTCATATATTCACCTCAGTTATTTTGATGCTTTTTTCTTTTTATAAATCCTCCAGGTTACAATTAATTCTTTAGGATCTGTAACTTCTTCTTTTGATATTAAGGATATTGGAGTATTATGTGGAGCTGTTTTTACTAATTCTGGATTTTCATAAGCTTCTTCTGAAATTTTCTTAAATATATTGGCATATTCATCAATTTCCATTTTTGAATATGTTTCATTTGGCTCTGGAGTAAATGGTTCTGGAATTATCCATGGATGGTGACTTTGGAAATATCCTTGTACTCCATAGTCACTACATCTTCTATCTACATCATCAGTTCCTACGCCTGTATCTTCTTTTAATTTTTCCCAGCTATAACGTACTTGCTCCATTCTAAATTGTCCTTCAGCCCATGGTGCAGATATACCTTTAACTTCTGAAAGTAGTCTCTTCATTAAATAATTGTTGTTTAGTATAGATAACTCTGATACTTCCTTCAATCCATCTGGTCCAATAGCCATTATCCAAGAATATGCTCTCACTACAGTAGCTATTACTCCGTAGAATTTTCTTATTTTCCCAATGCTTTCTGGTCTATCATAATCTAAACTATATTTTTTACCATCATATTTAACTACTGGCACTGGTAAATATTTAGTTAAGAAATCTTTTACACCTTGAGCTCCGCAACATGGTCCCATAGAGCCATGAGGTGATGAAAATGCTTTGTGTAAGTTGTAGTGACACATATCGTATCCTACTTCTTTAGCTCTTGAGATTCCAAATAATCCATTAGCATCTGCTATATCTGCTATACATAGTCCACCTGCTTCATGTACTATATCAACCATTTCCTTAACATGAGGATTAAATATACCTGTATCCTCTGGATTTGTTAAAAACATTCCTGCAGTTCTTTCTGATACAACTGCCTTTAGAGATTCTAGGCTTGGATAACCAGTTTTTTCATCTGGCATTAAAGTAATTACTTTAAAACCTTTCGTATGTGGAGAAGCAGCATTTACAGGGTGAGATAATATGGTAGTAATTATTTCATTTCTTTGTTCTCCTTCTCCTCTATCAGTATGATATGCCTTTAGTATTGAAGCATTAGAGAATACCGCTTGAGCTCCACCACCAGGTTGGAATGTGAAAGCATCCATGCCTGAAATTGCTTTCAAGAATTCTTCCATCTTGTACATTATTTCAAGAGCTCCTTGTGTAGTCTCTTCATCTTGTAGTGGATGAAGTTCTGCAAATTTAGGATTTCTCACAAATTGCTCATTAATTTTTGGACTATATTTCATAGTACAGGTCCCTAAACCTATGTCGATATTAAGTTCTTGACCTAATGTTTCTTGAGATAGTCTTAAAAAGTGTCTAAGAACTTGTGGTTGTGCTAATTCTGGTAATGCAGGTTTTTTACTTCTTTTAATATTTTTTGGTACTATATCTTCTATGTCTCCAACTTTGTTCTTAATTTCATTATCTGCTTCTGGTAGTAATATTCCTCTTTGTCCAGGAGTGCTTAATTCAAATATTATAGGTTCATCCCATTTTGCTTGATGGAAATCTTTAACTTTTACATCCTTACTCATCTACACCATTCCTTTCTTTGATGTATTCATATTTTGGTTAATAACAATCCCTACTTTAATATATCTGCTAATTCTTTAGCCAATCTATCTATATCAGATTTCTTAGTAAGTTCAGTAACACAATATAAAGCACTATTGCCTAATTCTTTAAACTCTTTAGATAAGTCTTTGCCACCAAAGACACCTCTATTTAATAACTCTTTATTTATTTCTTCTACAGATTTATTTGCTTCATCAAAGTTTAAAATAAACTCTTTAAAGCTTGTGCTATTATCAAATACCACTTTTACGCCTTTTACTTCTGACAATACTTTTGTTGCATATCTAGCTTTATACATAATGTTTTTTCCTAGTTCATACATACCTTCTGGTCCCATTAATGATAGATATACTGCAGCAGTTATTGCCCATAAACCAGTGTTTGTTCCTAAATACTCTACTGCTTTTTCTCTACTACCATAGCTAGTTCTCTGATTTAATGAACGAGAGAATCCAAATTCTCCTTTATCATTTTCATATAAACTATAAAAATGGTTAGGGAAGTTCATTATAAACTGTGGCTCATCTTTACTTGCTATATATCCAGATTGTCCACTTCCATATCCCATATGCATACCTAAACATTGTATATCTCCACAAGTTACATCTGCTCCATAGTTTACTGGTGCTTCTAATATACCTAAAGATGAAGGGTCTGCAGATACTACAAATAAAGCTCCATGCTCATGAGCAATTTTTCCTATTTCTTCTCCATGTTCTTCAACAAATCCTAAATAAGATGGATTTTCTAAAAATACTCCTGCTGTATTATCTGAAATTTTATTTTTTAAGTCATTTAAATCCATTTGACCTGTTTTAGGATCATAGTCAACTAATGTAATAGTCATAAAATCGCAGAAGTTTCTTAATTGTGATAAAATGTCTGGATTCATTGATTTAGGTACTAGTAGCTCTTTTCTACCTGTTATACGATTTGTCATACGTAGTGATGTACAAGTAGCTTGTCCACCATCATATGTGGCTAAGCCTACTACATCCATATCAACTAATTCACCTATTAAACTTGTAAATTCAAATATAGCTTGACATTTACCATGGTCAGCGTAAGTTTCCCCACAGTATGCTGTCAAAAATTCACTTCTTGAATTAATTTCATCACATATTGCAGGTACATAGTGTCTATAGCAACCTGCTCCTAGAAAGTTTAAGTTTTCGCTACAAGCTGTATTCTTTGATAAGATACCTTCCACATGATCTTTTAGTTCAATTTCGGAAAGTAAAGGTTCAGGCAAATTCATTCTACCTGGTACTCTCAAATGCTTTGGTATATACGAATATAATTCTTCAATACTTTTTACTCCTAACTCGTCCATCATTTCTTTCTTTATGCTTTCTACACTATTAGGCATATAGGGATAGACTATGTTTTTCTTATTATTCATATTAACCCTCCTAACTTTTGATTTGCTTTGATTAGTTTTCTTTTACTGCATGAAATATTTATTGAAATTCCTCTTAATATTTGTTTAAGAAGAAAAATTGTAATCAATTTTTAAAAACTTTGTAAAGATGCAATGATTTTTAGGAAGAATATCTTTTTGAGATATCCTTCCCTTTTAGTTTTAGTTATAGTCTTTATTTAATTTATGGATGCATAATTATTTTTATTGCTTTTCGTTGATCTATTACTTCCATTGCCTTGTCCATATCTTTTAGATCAAATGTATGAGATATCATAGGTTCTACTCTTACTTTTCCTGCCTCAACTAAGTCAATACATTCCTTATAGTCTTGCCAAGTGTAGCATATGCTACCTTTGATTTGAATTTCACGTCTTACTATTTGTGCAATGTTTGCAGTAGCTGGTGCGTGGAATATACCTATCATAATTACTGTTCCATGTTTTCTTACTGAACTTAAAGCCATTTCAAATACACTTGGATGTCCTGTAGCTTCAACTACAATGTCTGCCATTCTACCATCAGTAAGCTTGCTAATATTTTCTAATAAGTTTTCATCTGAAATAACAATTTCGTCTGCTCCAAGTTCTTTTGCTAACTCTAATCTTTCTTCGTCACCTTTAACTCCTACAGTAATAATTTTCTTTGCTCCCTCAGCTTTTGCAATTTGAGTAGCATATAATCCTATTGGACCAGGTCCAAAAACAACTACTGTATCTTCACTGCCTATAGAAGCTTTTTTTACAGGGTGGTAAGCCGAAGCGATTGGGTCTATAGAAGCACCTTGCTCATAAGTCATATTTTCTGGTAATTTATGAAGAACTTTTTCAGGAACTGTTACATATTCAGCAAAAGCTCCATCCACATGAATACCTGTCTCTATAATGTTGTCGCATAGAGTTTCTAATCCTGTTCTACAGTAGTAGCAACTTCCACAATTAATAACTATTGCTGGAGTAACTCTATCACCAACTTTAAAATTCTTAACCTTACTTCCTACTTCAACAATATCTCCTGCAAATTCATGACCAGGAATTAGTGGTATAGGCACTTCCCTGATTCCTTTAAGTATTGGTACATCTGTTCCACAAATACCTACTGCCTTTACTTTAATTAATACTTCATCTTCCTTTGGTCTAGGATTTTCTACCTCTTTAAAAGCATAACCTGGGCCTTTTTTGTCTTTAACAATTGCTAACATTGTAAAACCTCCTTTTGTTTAAGTTAAAATGCAAGATGCATAGCTATTGCTACCAAAGGTATGGCTATTATTGTCCTCTCTAGCCATATAACTATTAACTCCCAGAATTTCACTGGTAAACCAAAGCTAATAAGTGGAAGCATAGTTTCTGTAATATATAATACTTGAACCATTGAAACCATAACTACAAAGTATCTAACAGCTTCATTAGCAGTTCCAGCTGTTACTGCAATTGATGGCATAAATAATTCAATTCCACCCAAAAATATTGCTTCTGCAGCTAATGGTGCTTCTGGAACTCCTACTAATGAAATAAGTGGTATTAAAGGCTTACTTGCAAACTGTATTATTGGAGTAAAATTATATACTGCTAACATTATTCCACCTATTACAACCATCATAGGTATTATTTCAACAACAACCATAAATCCATTAAATGCGCCTACAATCAAGTCTTTTAGAACGTTATCGGATGTGTCAGCTTTTTGAATAGCTCTGTTGAATCCAACTTTTAATTGACCCTTGGTATACTTATTGTTTTCTTTTCTCATTTCTTCTGTCTGTATGGTACCGTTTTCA
The DNA here is from genome assembly GCF_040308045.1 of Proteiniborus sp. Taxonomy (NCBI): domain Bacteria; kingdom Bacillati; phylum Bacillota; class Clostridia; order Eubacteriales; genus Proteiniborus; species Proteiniborus sp. The sequence goes on along the minus strand of NZ_JAWRHZ010000024.1, from coordinate 5,457 downwards.
TAAACATCAGCATGTTTACAAATAGGTGGTATTCTAACGATTATGGCAGCTATTATATAAGCAATTAATAAATATATTAAGAACATGCTATTGAACTTTGAGCTTAAGCCAACATAGCTTACTAGGAATGCACAATATCCAACTGAGTTCAAGCTAAATCCAGATGAAATACTTATAGCTTCCTTTTCTGTATATTGGTTGTCGTGATATAAAGATGTTGTTAAGAAAATTCCAACAACAGCAGCTCCTACTACTGAAGCTATTGAGTCTATTGCCGCCTTACCAGGTAACTTTAGAACTGGTCTCATAATAGGTTCAAGCATGACTCCAACTAGCTCTAGTATTCCGTAGGAAGTTAAGAGAGGAAGAACTAATCCACCAACTGTTAGACATCCAATAGTAAAAGGAAATATTTCTCTTATCATATAAGGTACTGTTGATTCATGATAAAGAAAAGGTATTCCTTTTTGTGTAAGAGCCATAATAACAAAAACAAATGCTAAAAAATAATTTATGCCCTTTATCTTTGAGCTCTTGCCAAATCTTTTATGAAGATAAGTTCCCTCTTTTGCTAACGTTTTCCCATAAATGTAGCCAAACAAGTTAAACGTAACCATTCCCATAATGACATATGGTACTTTATCTCCTAAAGGATTTATAACTAGTGCTTTTTGCAATACTTCAAAAGGCATTTTCCCATTAAATGCTGGTACAAAGAAAATAAAAATTCCTAATGCTGATCCTATTACGAATACTAAAAAGTTCCTCAGAAACGGATGTTTTAAATCTAAAGCTTGTTCACCATTATTAATACCTTCCATGTAAACACTCCTCCTAATTATTATGGATTGATAATAAATAATACCTTTAAATTAATTATTATCCGTATTGATTCTTATTGCCCCCCTTTCTTTATTTGATGTGACAGGTTGATTAATATTAGTTTGTTTATTATAGTTCCGTTACTATTTCATGTCACTAACTAATATAGCAATTAACGTGCCAATTATAAGGATGGGTTAAATCCACATTAGCAAGGGGTTTTGTTAATAAAAAACGCATTGATTTGATTCAACAATAAATCAAATCAATGCTAAATTCTTTTTATTTGCTAGATTTGAGCATTATAGCCTTGCTAGCCTGATACATAAACGTATCGCTATTATTCGATAATGTATCATTAATTTTCGATATTATATTTATTAGCTTTTCTCACTACTGTTGGTTGGCTAACTCCTAACGCTTCCGCAGCTTTTCTAGTGCTTCCATATCTTTTTAGTGCTTTAAATATTAGCTGTTTTTCTAAGCTAGACACAGCATCTTCTAATGTAAGATTTTCATCTAGAGTACAATTGTTATTTAAGCTACTTTTGCCAAGTATATTATTAATATAGGTATCATCAATTACTTCTGAGGGACAAATTAACACAAATCTTTCTATTAAATTTTTCAATTGCCTTACATTGCCTGGCCAATAGTATGATTTCAATGCTTCATATGCTTTATAATTAATACTTTTTTTCATATTGTATTTCAAATTAAACTCTTCTAAAAAGTGAAAAGCAAGAAATATTATATCTTCACTTCTCTCTCTAAGAGGTGGTACTGTTATAGGAATAATATTTAATCTATAATATAAGTCCTCTCTAAATTTTCCTTTATCTACAAGAACTTTTAAATTTTTGTTTGTAGCTGCAATAATCCTAACATTTATATCTTTAGATTTAGTTCCCCCTATCCTTAGTGTTTGTTTTTCCTGTAAAACTCTTAAAAGCTTTGTCTGAGACGCCAAAGATATTTCTCCAATTTCATCTAATAAAATAGTACCTTCATCTGCTAATTCAAATAAACCAGGTTTTCCATTATTCATTGCACCAGTAAATGCCCCTTTTTCATATCCAAATAATTCAGATTCAAACAACGTATCTGGAATTGAAGCACAATTTACCTTGATAAATGGCCCATTTTTTCTTAAACTTCTTTTGTGTATCTCCTTTGCAATAACCTCTTTACCTACTCCTGTTTCTCCTAAAATCAATACTGTTGTATCTACTTCTGATATTCTATCTATAGTTTCATAGATTAAATTCATTTTCTTACTGTTCCCTACTACATTATCTCTATTAATATTCTCTTTTCTCAGTTCTTTTAGCTCACAGGAATATTTGTTATTTAACTCTTCTGTCATTTCAAGCTTAGCCTGGAGATCATGAAGTTCAGTCATATATCTTAAGTTTGTTACAACGAGTAAAATATTTTTATCCTTATCATAAACTGGACTACTGGTTACCAAGCATCTTCTTCCACCTTCAAAATAATCAATAATAGACATAGGCTTATTTTCTCTTAGTGCTTTTAAACTAGCTGAATCCTTGAAAAAGCCTTGCATTATTAAATCTACCATATGTTTACCTATAAGCTGTTCTCTTTTAAGTCCACTAATTCTCTCATAGGCATCATTCACAAAAATTGTGTAACCATTCTTATCTGTAATATATATTCCATCATGCATAGAGTCAAATATAGATTTAGTTACATCATTTAAATATATTTCTTCATTTTTGCTTTCTTGTATTTGGCTATCTTTATCTGGAATATTTACATCTAAGCTCCCTTGTCCCTTTGTATTCATCAAACTATCCCCCTATAATCAATTTTATATGAATAAAGCAGCTATGTTTAGAGTACAACTAAGCTATAATATCAAACAAAGTTTTTTGTAAAAAAGTGCCAAAGGCATAAACCAATGGCACAAATTGTCTATTTAACTTTTCTAGTTTCCTTAATCTTTAAATATTTCTTTTATTATTCTTAGAAAGTTTTTATATTTAATTTTTTCAATGTCTTCTTTTGAATATCCACGAGCTTCAAAAATTTTAATTAGTTCTGGTACCTTTGTAATGTTTTCAAATCCAATAGTATTTGCTGATTCTTCTTCGGCAAAAAATTTCATTGTTTCTCCTGCTAAATAATCATCAAAGTCAAACCCCAGTCCTACGTGTTCGATTCCCATTATCTCCACCATATGATCAAGGTGATTCGCCAAATGTTCTATATCTCTATTTTCTTTTTTATCTGAAACAAAATCAGAAAATGCATTAAGTCCAACTACTCCGCCTTTTTGTGCAATAGCTTTTAATTGTTCATCTGTTAGGTTTCTAGCAGCACTGCAAAGTGCCTTACAATTAGAATGTGATGCTATAAATGGTTTTGTAGTCAATTCACATATTTGCCAAAACGTCTTTTCGTTTGCATGTGAGACATCAACTATCATCCCAAGTTGTTCTAATCTTTTCACTGCCTCAACTCCATACTGGGTTAAGCCTCTATTTGGATCACCTTTTACTCCAGTAGCTAGGTCATTTTGTTCATTCCATGTAAGAGTTGCATGTCTTACTCCGAGCATGTATAAAACATTTATTAAATTAACATTTTTACCAATATAACTAAGTCCTTCCGAACCTATAACAGCAGCAAACCTATTTGTATCTATAGCTTCTTTTATATCATCGTATTTTCTAATAATCTTAAAAATATCCTGATTATTAGTTATCTCTACTGACATATTTTCTATAATTTCAAATGCTCTTTTTTCTGGTTCTTTATCATTAGGCGGATCTATCCAAATAACAAATATTCCTCCATTAACTCCACCTTTATTATATCTTTCTAAATGAAAAGACTTAAATACATTTTCCATTCCATCTTGTCTCTTTACTGTTACGTCTGTCCAAATATCTCCATGTGCGTCAAATATCATTATTGTCACATCCTTGTTAAACTTTTTAGTTTGTAAATAGTTTTCTACATTTTATCTATTATATTAATATTAAGGAGGGGGGGCCCTCCTTAATATTAAAAGCAGCTAAATAACTACCAGCCTTTTATTATATTACCCACTAATACTCCATAGTAGTTGCCCAAAACATATCCTAAGGTACCACATAGTATTGTTGGTACTATTAATTTATCCCAACCCTTTGCAATAGCCATAGCAGCTGATGTTGTAGGTCCACCTACGTTAGCATTAGCAGCTAACATCATTTCTTCCAAATTAAATTTGAATATTTTCCCAAATAGTAGGGTTACAATTAGATTTGTGAAAACAATTATTGTACAGAATATTAAAAGTATAGGTGATTTTGTTACTATAAGACTAATTGATGCTGGAACACCTATTACAGCAAAGAATATATGAATTAAAAATGTTCCAATTTCTTGAGCTCCACCAACACTTCCAAAGAAGCCAGAAAACTTTGTAGCTAACAACATAGTAATAGTTGTAATAATTAAGTATTTATTTCCCAAAAGACCATTTAATAAATCTAGTCCAAGATTTCCTGTAGGGATTACTTTAGATAAGAAACCTGCAATTTCAGATGAAATAGCTACAATTATAAAGGAAATAGCTATAGTAAATGCTATATCTTTTAATGATACAGATTTTGGCGCCCAGAATTGTGCTGCACGAGTCTTTCCTTCTTCTGATTCGCCTTCTTTTTCTATTTGATCAATTATTGGATGTGAGTATTTTTTTAAGAAGAAATTCATTGTTGGAATTGCTATTAAAACAAAGAAATAAATAGCCATTAATAAGTTATCTGCCACAACAGAAGCAGTAACTATATCTCCAGTAGCCCCAAAAGCATCAGCCATTGCAACAAGATTAACACTACCACCAGAATATGTTCCTGTCATCATTGCAGCAGCCTTGTATATTTCAGGAATATGGTTTTTCAATAGACCTGAAGCAAGAAAAGCTCCAGCAATTGTTCCTATTCCACTTATCAAGTATATTACAAGTAGCCTTCCACTTTCTTTCCATATTTTTTTTACATTAGCATTGAAAAGTAGCATTGGAATTGCTAGTGGTACAACATAACCCCATACATTATCATAAGTTGGGGAATCAACAGGTATTACTCTTAAATTAGATAATATCATAGCAAATATAAGTGCTAATACACATCCTGTAACTTTACCTGCCCATTTGTATTTTTGCTCTAACCAAATACTAATTGCTGCTATCCCTGTTAAAACTGCCCATAATGCCCATACGTTATCTGCGCTTATTAAAGTTTTCATGAGTACTCCTCCTTGTAGATAATTTAGTAATAAATCATTAAATTATAAGTTGTTTTTTAGAAAATGCCATAAATGATAATAAAAATACCAAAGATAGCGTTTTCCACAATACTATTAATGGTTTTTATTCATTAAACAATTATTTTCATCACCTTTTATTACTAAGTTAATAATTGATTAAAATCCCACCTTTCTTCCTCCAATTTGTTTTTTTGCTAATTGTTTAATACTTTTATATTTTAAGGTGATGAGCTTATCCTTAGAATTTCTTTCAATATTTTTTAATGCATTTATCATGCCATAAATTAATAATTTAACAATGGTGTTCAAATCAACGTTCGCAATAAAATAGCCCTGTTCAAGCGATACATT
>NZ_JAWRHZ010000023.1:0-41665 GCF_040308045.1 Proteiniborus sp. | reverse complement strand
CGTTACTCACCCGTCCGCCACTAACTACTTTATTTTCCATCCGAAGACTTCTTTTAAAGTAATTCGTTCGACTTGCATGTGTTAAGCACGCCGCCAGCGTTCATCCTGAGCCAGGATCAAACTCTCAAATAAAAGTTCTTTTGTCTCCTGTCACTCGTTATGACGTTGACTTTATTTTAAGCGCATCTCAAAATTTACATTTTGGATGTTTGTGTTTTCTTCTCACTGTTCAATTTTCAAAGACCATCATCAATTTCTCCCCGAAGGGTCATTATCGCCAACTTTATTGTTGCTGACTTTTACTACTATATCAATTTTTTTATGATATGTCAAGTGTTTTTTTACTGTTAGCATATTAACTGACGACAAAATATAATATATCATTTTATAAAATCTTTTTCAAGTGTTATTTTGTTCCATATTGTATTTTTAATTATATATTTTATTCAGTTCTCTTTTGAATTTCTCAATGATTTTTTTCTCCATTCTTGATACTGTCATTTGAGATATATTTAATTCATTTGCAATCTCAAACTGAGTCTTTTTATTAAAGTACCTATCATAGAGTATCTTTTTCTCCATGTCGTTTAATTTTTCTATGTTTTTCTTTAGAAAATCATTGTTTTCTATTGTTGTAAAATACTTATCATCTTCTCCTATTAGTTCTGCTAAATTTATATCTTTGTCATCACCATTTGAATCAAATGCCATATCTAAAGAATGAGGAGTATATACTTTGCTAGCTTCCATAGCCTCAAGTATTTCTTCTGATGAGCATTGTAAATATTCCGCTAACTCATCAACTGTAGGAGTTCTCTGTAAAGTTTGACTTAAAGTATTTTTTGATATATTAATTTTTTTTGAAAGCTCTTGTATTCTTCTTGGAACTCTGATGGCCCATCCTTTATCACGAAAATATTTTTTTATTTCTCCTATTATAGTAGGCGTAGCAAAACTAGAGAATTCATATCCCTTTGAGATATCATATCTATCTACAGCATAAATAAGTCCTACACAAGCTACTTGATAAATATCATCATAATCAATTCCTCTGTTTACATATTTTTTGGACAATATTTCTGCAATATAAAGGTGCCTTTTTATAAGTTCTTCTCTTATATAATTATCTTTGCTTTCACTATATATCTTAAATAGTTCTTTGCTTTTGACTTTTGTCAAATCATCTGTCATATAATATCATCCTTTATATACTTAATCATTCTTATCTTAGTACCATTTTCGTTATCATTGATTATGTCTACTTCATCCATAAGAGAATTAATAATAAATATTCCTAAGCCATTTTCACCTAATTCTTCAAGTTTTAAGTCTTTTATATTATCTATATTAAATCCCTTGCCAGAATCCTTTACTGTAATTACTAGCTTGTCCGAATACATATCAAAATCAATATCAAAGTTCTTTTCTTCATCACTAAGAACATGTTCTAATGTATTAGTACAAGCTTCTGCTATAGCAACTTTAATATCTTCGACTTCTTCAATATTAAATCCCATTCTGCTAGCAATAGCAGAAGTAGTAAGCCTTACTACACTTACAAATTCGGCTTTGTTAGGAATACTAAGCTTTATACAATCAAACTTGTCTTCAATTTTATCTACCATTTCTATTAATCACTCCTTTATAAGAAATACTTTATCTAAACTTGTTAAATCAAATAATTTTTTAATATTTGGTTTAATACTTTTGATAGTTATAGTTTTATTATTCTCTTTTACTTTTTTCAACGCACTTATTAATACCCCTAGTCCTGTGCTATCAATATAAGATAAGCTCTCACCATTTATTATTATATTACTCATTTTCTCTTCTAATGCCTCTGTTAGTACTTCTTTGAATTTAGGCGATGTATAAATATCCAACTCACCAACAATATGTATCGCCCATGAGTCTAAGTTTTCATCAAATTTTCTAATAATTTCTATTGACATAATTTCCCTCCTTTTTTATCCGATAGCTAACAATTCTAAGGCTTCATCCTTATCCTATAAGAAGAAGTAAAAACTGTATAGCATCTGAAATCATACAACATACTTATATATCAAAATCATTGAGTTTTGACAGTTAATTATACAGTAGGAACTATTCAAAGTAGAAATAATCCCCTCTAAATGAATCTTAGTTTATTTCAGATATATTAATATATTATAATATATTAATACCAATGTAAACTTAATCTAGAGAAAGAAAGCGCACTAAAAGTACGCTATTCTAATTCTTCTGCTACTACTGTTGCAACCGATACTACTCTGTCGTCTTTACCAAATCTCATCAATGTTACTCCTTGAGTAGATCTTCCCATCCTTGGAATATCTGACACCTTAAGTCTAATGATAACTCCTGAAAGACTTATCATCATGATTTCGTCATCTTCTTCAACTATTTTAGCACTAATTAGTTCTCCAGTCCTGTCTTTAATGTTATAAGTCTTTATACCTTTTCCTCCTCTTGACTGAACTCTATATTCGTCAAGAGATGTTCTTTTTCCATAACCAGATTCACTTATAACGAGTAAGTCCTTGCTATCTTCTACTGTCCCCATTCCAACTAGTTTATCACCTTTGTTTAGGTTTATTGCTTTAACTCCCATTGCAGCTCTACCCATATCTCTCACATCTTCTTCATTAAACCTAATTGACATACCATTTGAGGTTACTAGTATTATATCATTTTTTCCATCTGTTCTTCTTACACTTATAAGTTCATCATTTTCTCTTAAACTAATAGCTATTAAGCCACTTTTTCTTATGTTTTCAAACTGATCTAATTTAGTTTTCTTAATAATACCATTTTGTGTAACAAGAACCAGAAAGTCTTCAGGATGGAAGTCTTTTATAGGTATTATAGCTGAGATATTCTCTCCTGGATTTAGTTGAAGGAGATTAATAATTGCTGTACCTTTTGCTTGTCTCTTAGCTTCTGGTATTTCATATGCTTTTAGGCTATATACTCTTCCTTGATTTGTGAAGAATAGTAAATTATCATGGGTTGAGGTTACAAAAAGATGTTCAACAAAGTCTTCTTCTCTAGTAGTAAGACCTGTTATCCCCTTTCCTCCTCTTTTTTGAGCCTTATAAGTGTCTTCAGGCATTCTCTTTACATAGCCAAAATGAGTTAATGTAATGGCTACATTTTCTTCTTCTATCATATCTTCTATATCAATTTCTTCTGCAGAAGGTCTTATTTCTGTTCTTCTTTCATCCTTATAGTTCTCTTTTATTTCGATAAGCTCTTCTTTAATAATCTGATATATAAGCCTTTCATTAGCAAGTATCTCTTTTAATCTATTGATTTCTATTATGAGAGCTGCATACTCTTCTTCTATCTTATCTCTTTCAAGTCCAGTAAGTCTTTGGAGACGCATATCTAATATTGCTTGGGCTTGTTTTTCGGATAGACTAAAGTTATTCATCAAGCCTTCTTTAGCCTCAAGTGCTGTTTTCGAACCCCTAATAAGCTTTATTACAGCATCTATGTTATCTAACGCTATCCTTAACCCCTCTAATATATGTGCTCTTTCTTCCGCTTTGTTTAAATCAAACTGAGTTCTTCTTACTATTACTTCTTTTTGATGATTAAGATAATATCTTAGCATTTGTTTAAGATTTAGTAGTTTTGGTTCACCATCTACTATTGCTATCATTATTATGCTAAATGTATCTTGAAGTTGAGTATGTTTGTATAGATTATTCAATACAACATTTGGGTTCGCATCTCTTTTTATTTCTATAACAATTCTCATACCAGTTCTATCTGATTCATCTCTTAAATCAGAAATTCCTTCAAGTCTTTTTTCTCTAACAAGTTCTGCAATCTTTTCAATAAGCCTAGCTTTATTAACTTGATACGGAATCTCAGTAACAATAATAGAAGTTCTACCTTTGCTATTTTGTTCAAAATCAGCTTTAGCTCTTACTATTACTTTTCCTCTACCTGTCCTATACGCTGATCTAATGCCTTCTTTCCCCATTATTACGGCTCCTGTAGGAAAATCAGGACCTTTTATACAATCTGTAAGATCATCTACTTGAACATCTGGGTCATCTATCATCATTATTACTCCATCTATAACTTCTTCTAAGTTATGGGGAGGAATTGATGTTGCCATACCTACTGCTATTCCTGAAGAACCATTAACTAAAAGATTTGGAAATCTACTAGGTAATACTACTGGTTCATTTAAAGTTTCGTCAAAGTTAAGTCTATAGTCTACAGTATCTTTGCCAATATCCCTAAGCATTTCGAGAGCTATTTTTGACATCCTAGCCTCTGTATAACGCATTGCTGCAGCTCCATCACCATCAATAGAACCAAAGTTTCCATGACCATCTACTAACATATATCTAGTTGCAAAATCTTGAGCTAGTCTTACCATTGCTCCATAAACAGCTGAATCTCCATGAGGGTGATACTTACCTAGTACATCTCCGACAATACGAGCAGATTTTCTGTGAGGCTTATCAGGTGTATTCCCTAGATCACTCATAGAATAAAGTATTCTTCTATGAACTGGTTTTAACCCGTCCCTTACATCAGGAAGAGCCCTACTTACTATTACACTCATTGAATAGTCTAAATATGATGTTTTCATTTCATCTTCTATATTTATCGGTAAAATATTACGTTCTTCGTTGCTCATAAAAAACCTCCTAAGAATAGTCCTTGTACTATATGTTACCAATTATATTATAAACATTTTACATATAAAAATCAAATATTTGAAATAAGGAAGTGAGTTTTTGTTGATTTATGTTATTTTGTACTAAAGAGAAATCGGGTTAGGTCATTTTCCGCAGTTTCGAAACACAAATTTATTTGCTCGCTATCGCTCACATAAATTTGGTTCTCATTGCGTTTGACCTACCTTCGATTCTTTCGAAAAAGCACTCGAAACAATCGGGTTAGGTCATAAAAAAACTGTGAGTTTAGACCCACAGTTTAAAACTTATCAAAATATATTAACTCTTCTTTTATTCCGATTTTTTGTAAAACAGAAACTACTGTATCTATCATTGGAGGATTGCCGCATAGATAAGCCTCTTTATTTTCTCCATCTAGTATATATTTTTCTAAGACAGTATTGACCCTTCCCTTTTCTCCAGTCCAGTTATGTTCTTTAGTAATTCTAGAAAGAGTAGGTATAAACTTAAAATCATATAATATTTCCTCAAAATCTTTAAGTTCATCTAATAAAAATAAATCCTCTGGTGTTTTAGCTCCAAAATAGAATGTAGATTTTCTATTTATGTTATTTTCCTTTAGATAGTGAAGAATAGAAAGTATTGGAGCCATTCCTGTGCCTACTGCTACCATTATCATTTCTCTGTCACTATCCTTTTGGTAACAAAAATCCCCGTATGGTCCATTAAGATAAACTGTATCTCCTTCTTTAAGGAACTTATGAACATAAGTAGTCACTATTCCATCTGGAACATATCCGATTATTAAATCTATATAATTTTTTTGAGTTGGTGGTGACGCTATGGAATATGCCCTATATACTTCTTCGTCATTTCCTTTATAAATTGGTGCCTTTAACTGTATATATTGACCTGGCTTAAAGTTAATTTCTTCGCCTTCCTTGAGCCTTAATCTTAGCTTCTTAATTACAGATGTCATATCTTCAATAGATTCTACTGTAGCTTCATATTCTTTTACATTAAATAATTCTTCAGGAATTTGAATCTTTAATTCTTGCTTAACCTTGCATTGACATGATAGCCTTACATTTTGCTTAAGCTCATCCTGTGTAAGAAAGGGTGTTTCAGTAGGAAGAACTGGACCTCCTCCTTCGAGGACCTTCACCTTGCAATATCCACAGGTACCCTTTCCTCCACATGCAGAAGGTATAAAAATCTGCTGCTCCATTAAAGAGGATAATAGTGAGGAACCTCCTTCAACTATATATTCTTTCTCGTCATTTATTGTTATTTTAATTTCTCCATAGTTATTAATAGTACGATCAGCAAGAGTTAATAAAAATGCGAGAATCCCAGTTATTGATGTTATTGTAATAGTTGTAATTAGTATAGTCTCCATATCTGCCCTCCTTTATTGAATCTGCACTATGCCTGAAAATCCTACGAAAGCCAAAGCCATAAGTCCTATTACAATTATTGTTATTCCAGGGCCCTCTAAACCCTTTGGAACTCTTGCTCTTTTAAGTCTTTGCCTAATTCCTGCTAATGCTACTATTGCTAATGTCCAACCTATACCAGAACCTAAGCTAAATCCAATTGACTGAAGTAAGGTATACTTACGAATTACCATAAATAGTGAAACTCCTAATATGGCACAGTTAACTGTAATCAAAGGTAAGAATATTCCAAGTGCATAATATAGGTTTGGTAGATATCTCTCTACTATCATTTCAACTAGTTGAACAAAAGCAGCTATTGTAATAATGAATACTATAAATCTTAAATACTCCAAATTTAAGGGTACCAAAATGTTATAGTATATTATGTAATTAAGTATAGTAGTAAATGTCAGGACAAATGTAACTGCTTGGCCAAGTCCCAAAGAAGTTTTTATTTCACTAGATACAGCTATAAATGAACACATCCCCAGGAAGTTACTTAATATCATGTTGTTTGTGAAAATAGATGCAAAAAAGATTATAAAAGGATTAAGTTCTATCATGCCTTAACCGCCTCCCCTTCTTTTTCTTTATCTTCTGAAGATATACTTCTAGCTATCCAGATAACTACTGCTAAAACAAAGAAGGCTCCTGGTGGCATTATCATAACTGTCCAGTTAGTCCACCAATCACCAAGTACTTTAAATCCAAATATAGTTCCAAAGCCTAAAAGCTCTCTAACAAAAGCTATTGCTAGTAAAACTAATGTATATCCTAATCCTGAAGCAATTCCATCAATAAAAGAACTTAATGGTGGATTTTTTTGAGCATAAGCTTCGCAGCGCCCCATTATTATACAGTTTGTTATTATTAATCCTACATATGGACCCAATGCTTTACTCATAACAGGATAATAAGCCTTTAGAAAAATATCTAATATAATCACGAATACAGAAATTATCAAAACTTGCACCATCATTCGTATATGTTTTGGAGTAAAAATTCTAATTATTGAAATAGTAAGCTCAGAAAAAGCTGTAACAAATATTAAACCAAGGCCCATTATAAGGGAGTTAAGCATAAGGTTTGTAACTGCTAGAGCAGAACATATGCCTATGATTTGTCTAAATATTGGATTGTCTTTCCACAATCCCATTATGAAAATCTTTTTTGGACTATCTCCTGCCATTAATTTCCCCCCTTATCCTTATTTTCTTTTATGAAATTGTATATATCTTCATTCATAAAGTTGCTCACAGACTTTGAAGTAAGAGTAGCACCCGCTATAGCATCTACATTGCCTCCAGGTGCAGGCTTATAAATTATGTAATTTCCGTTATTAGTATCAGTTAACTTTAATCCTCTAAACTGCTCTTTGAACCAATCTTCAGAAATCCTACCACCTAATCCTGGTGTTTCACTATGTGATACAAAGTCAATTCCTAACAATTCGCTAAAGTCATCAGAAACTGCTGCAAAGCCCTCAACAGTTCCCCAAAGACCAGTTCCCCTTATAGGAAAAGCATACCCTATGATATTATCTTCTTCTTTGGATATATAAACTTTTTTTCCTTTTAAGGTTCCTTCACTAATATACTTATTAAAAGTCTCTTCTACTGTTTTAGATTCTTGATATGGTGCTTCTATATTAAAAACGTATAATAGCGTTTTTCTCAATTCTGTCTCTTGATTATAAGCAATTACATCAGTAGTACTATAGTTAAGAAATGCCAATATGACTGTGAAAAAAGCTGTAATTAACACCATAAATATTATAGGAAAACTAAATGACTTTTTCACACTGTCACCTCTTTCCCTTCGTTTTTAGATGCCTTATTAGATTTTTTATAATAATTAATTCCCTCATCAATTATTGGTGCAAAGGTATTGCCGATTAGTATTGCAAACATCATTCCACCTGCGAATAATGCATATCCTCGTATGATTACTGTTACAACTCCTATTAAAATACCATATATCCATTTTCCTTCTTTAGTTTTTGGAGAAGAAACTGGATCTGTAGCCATGAAAACTGTTCCAAATAAAAACCCTCCTGATAGAATACCAAAGATAGGATTTGGTATTTGACTAAAACCTAGTAAATATAATACGCTGCTAAGACCCGTAAAACCAATTAACACTCCTGTCATAGTCTCCCAAGATGCTACTTTTTTGTAAATCAAATATATGCCTGCTAGGATTATTAATACTGCGCTAGTTTCACCAAGGGAACCAGAAACATTACCTATTAACAGCTTTATTGAGGAGACCACTTCTCCTGTTTCGCGGAATATAAGCATTGGAGTAGCCTGCGAAATAGCATCAACATTTTCTGTTAGATATGTAGTAAATCCACCCGGAAATCCTAAGGCTGATTTTGACCATTGTATAGTCAGCTGCTCTGGAAAGGACACATATACAAATGCTCTTGCCACTAAAGCAGGATTAAAAATATTCCTCCCGAATCCTCCAAATACTTCTTTTCCAAAAATGACTCCAAAGATAATACCCACAGCTGCTATCCAAAATGGTGTACGTGCTGGAAGAGTAAGCACATAAAGTATACATGTCACAAAAACTGCTTCTGAAGCTTTTTTCCCATACTTTTTCTCAAAAATCCATTCTGTAACTACCCCAAATAGTGTTACCCATAAGAGTAGAATGAAGGATCTCCATCCGAAAAAGTATATTGATGATAATATAACAGGAATTAGAGATAATATCACTGTTCTCATCATCTTCTGAGGAGTAAAATATTTTTTAGTGTTAATTAATGACAAAAAATCACCCCCGTGGTTTGTTTGAAATTTAATCATTGTCACTACTAATATAAATAATACAACTTAATTGATTTATGCCCAAAATTGCCCACTAGAAACAAAATAAAAAATAACCTTGATATTTATTTTTCAATCAAGATTATTTTTTGAATTATTTAACAAATTTTTTTCTTATTATATTTCCCCTAAGGAGTCACTAATATTACTTAACCTACTCACTGATTTCTAAGTTTAATCTTAGAAAGATATAGTCCTACAACCAAAAACGCCATGGCGAACAATAATTGCATAGATAGCTCATATTTAACATCTAATAAAGAATTTATATTCATTTCATTTATTCTTACAAAATAATATGTGGGAAAGAACTTTGCAATTCTTAATACATTCTCTCCTAAAAATTCCTGTGGTACCATTACTCCTGATATAAAGGAAGTGCCAAGGGATAATACTGTGCTCACTCCACTTAATACAAATTTATTACTAGTTATGTTGTTGATTAAAAACACAAGGCATAAGGCTGCAAATGAAAATACTATTGTGTTGACTAAGTATTTTGTGAAATCTACTTCTCCTATATATTTTCCCCTTAATATGATGCATCCTAGTAAATATATTGATGTAATAAAGGCTGCTACGGCTAATTGTCCTAAATACATTTCTCTATTAAATTTTAAAAACTTAATAGATGATACTTTTCTCCTATTTTCAATTTCCTTTGATGTAAAATCGGTCATTACAAAGCCTATTACAGAAATGTATACTGCAAGTATTATATAGCTTGAAAAGTTAAAGTAAATTCTAAACCAAGTATCTATTTTTTGATTTATATCTTTTTCGTCTGTTGCTACTAGACTTACTTCTATACCCTCGTCTAAAGCATTGCTTACCATTGATAAGTCATATTTATTATCTTTATAAGTAGCTTTAGCAAAGGAAATAAATTTATTTATTTGATTTTCAACTTGATAGGCTTCTGCCGTTCTATCATCTTTATATAATTCAATAGCACTTTCTTTACTATTTATTTTCTCCTCAAAATCCTGTGGTATTATTAGAACTGCATCTGCTATTCCTAAAAATATCTGCTCCCTAATATGTTTTTCATCTGAAGTTGTAGGAATTATATTATTCTTTTTCTCTAGATAGCTTACCAATTCTCTAGATAACTCACTATTGCTATTGTCTACAATCCCGATATCAAGCTTCTTTTCAATAAAATTGGTTTCCTTATTATAATTTGTATTGCCATTAATTATTGAGAGTATAAAGAAAATTATTGTATAGGATAGAATTACTCCCTTATTTCTTAAGGCTATCTTAATAAAGTACTTAAATACTGTCATAGGTCTTCCTCCTTAAAAATCCATAGGATATAAGATTTAGTACTATAATCCATCCTAGTAATGTATAAATTCCTATATCTACTTCATTTGTGTTGCCTAATAGATTTATCCTATATAGATTATTTGTTATTATGGAAATAGGATTTAGCTTACCTACTATAGGAAAGCTTTTATCCACCATTACCTTTATATCAGGATTCATCATTCCTGCGAAAAATGAAAGAACTAATGTAATAGCAATGCTTAGTATAATCTTTGCATTTAGCTTTAATTTATTGGATACTCCTACTAATATACCAAATGTTATGCCAAATAAATTGCCAACAAATATTAATAGGGCAGAAGGGCCAATGTCAGTTAATAGTTTTATCTTAAGTACATAAGTTATAAATAACAATAATAATATATTGGAGGCTATATTTAAAAGTAAAGATATTATTATACCTGAAAATAAAAATTCACTTTTTCTTAATGGAGATATGTTCATTCTTTTAGCTACATTACTTAGATTAGCTTGAATAATAGTAGCTATTTCAATGCCTGGGAACACTCCATAGACAGAAACCATTCCAATTAATGAATAGAATAATATAATAATTGAGTTTGCCTTTTGATTTCTGTCTATAATATAGTTGGTGTCAAAATCAAATCTTTCAAATGGTACTTTAAGTTCGCCCATTTGCTTTATTTGATCAAGTATTTCCTTGATTATAGTTTGATTAATTCCTGATGCCTTAACAGACAGGTCTAGATTATTATCTATAAATCCTTCAATATCTCCATTGTTGAGTTTATCAACACTATCTTTTTCAGTTATTATATTAATATTCAGTATGTCGATAGATTCAAATATGGGTCTAGCAGGGTTTTCTTCTTCAATCCCTACCTCAATATTATTAAATTCCATATCAATGATTCCACTAAAGGCAGTATAGAAGAATATTGCCATAATAATGGGATAAATCAAGCTCCAGAAAATAAAGCTCTTATCTCTATAGAAGTTTCTTCCTTGGTATAATATATTTCTAAATATTTTTCCCATCTAATCTCTCAGCTCCTTCCCTGTTAGCTCCAAAAATACATCGTTTAGAGTAGGCAATTGACTATAAAGCTTAGTATAGGTTAGATTGTTTTCCTTTATAAAGTCTAAAAGATTAGATAAATTGTTCAGACCATTTTCAAATTTTATTATATAATCATCTTCCTTTTTCTCTATGTCTATTACATGAGGTAGAGATTTTAATTTTTGTATAATATCCTCTATGCTACTTCCAAACCCTACCACCATTTTTTCAG
Organism: Proteiniborus sp.; assembly: GCF_040308045.1. NCBI lineage: Bacteria > Bacillati > Bacillota > Clostridia > Eubacteriales > Proteiniborus > Proteiniborus sp. The sequence goes on along the minus strand of NZ_JAWRHZ010000023.1, from coordinate 30,143 downwards.
TAGTAGTTATCATAGCCTTTAGTTCTTCATTAGTTCCAGATACTAGATTTTTTCCCTTATCCATAATAATAATCCTATTACATAGCTGCTCCGCCTCTTCTAGATAATGGGTAGTATAAATTATAGTGCTTCCTTCGTGATTTAATCTTTTAATGCCATCTAGTATGAAGTTTCTACTTTGAGCATCTACTGCTACTGTTGGCTCATCAAGAAAAATAAGCCTAGGCTTGTGAGCTATTCCACAGGCAATATTTAATCTTCTTTTAAGTCCTCCACTTAATTTCTTTGGGAGAAATTTTTTATAATCCTTCAATCCTACAAAATCTATAGCTTCTTTAACATATTTTTTTCTTGTGCTTTTATCCTCAATATAAAGACCACAAAAGTAATCTATATTTTCTTCTACAGTTAGATTTTCAAAAACTGAAACCTCCTGAGGTACTATTCCTATTTGTTTCTTTATGTCATAGGAGTTTGGAGTCATAGTTTTTCCGAATATCTCTATCTCACCTTTGTCAAAATTTAATAATGATAGAATACAGTTTATGGCAGTAGTTTTACCACAACCATTAGGTCCAAGAAGTCCTAGTATTTCTCCTTCCTCTATCTCCATATTAAAATGATCTAATGCGATTAACTCCTTATATCTTTTTACTAGATTTTTAACTTTTACCATCATAATCTTCACTCCCATTCTTATCTTGATTCCATTATATTTACTTTTGGGATTTTCTTGTAGTGTATAGAATCATAATCTTATATGACATTTGTCATATGAAATTATGACATATATTCATTTGTTTATTTTGTAAAATCTTAGTATAATTTGATTATGAGAAATGGGGGATTGTTATGAGGAAATTCATTGAAAAGTTATTTATTGTTGCCCTTTGCTTATATAATACATATAAAATTCGACCCACTGGAGAATTGGTGATTTATTTCCTAATAGCTCTCATGCTTTCCCTTGCCCTAGATTTGTTTTCTCATAAGAAAGTCAGGATTTTTCTTTATTTCATATTCTTTTTTCTTTCTTTTTCTTTCCCGTTATTTTTATATTATTTACCGCTCATACTATATAATCTATATATAGATTATGGTTTATATATATTACTCTCAATTCCACTGCTTTTAATGGATTTATCATTATTAGGTATTTTTACTTCCTGTATATCAATTTACTTGTCTATTATGACAAAAAGCTTTAATCACCTTCAAAATCAAAATAAGGCTGTAAGAGATGAGCTAAAAGAAGACACCATTTACTTAAAAAAATATAACGAACAATTAAAAATTGATAGAGAAAAAAATATACATATTGCCATACTTACAGAAAGAAATAGGATTGCAAGGGAATTACATGACTCTATAGGTCATGCCTTAAGTAGTAGTATTTTACAAGTTGAAGCCTTGAAGGTAGTGTCAGATAATAGTTTGTCTGAAAGCTTAAACTTACTCCAAAATACCTTAAATAATGGAATGAATGATATAAGAAACAGCATACATAATCTATATAATGAATCCTTTGATTTGGAAGGTAGAATTCAGGCAATATGTGATGACACACCTAACTTAAATATTCAGCTTGAGTTTCAGCTTGAAGACAACCTTCCCTATGACCTGAAGTTTGACATTTTATCTGTTATTAGGGAGGGTATAACTAATTGTATTAAGCATTCTAACGCAACAAAGCTTAAAATCAGATTATTAAATCAACCAAAATTTTATTCAATTATAATCCAGGATAATGGCAGTGATTACAATGAAATAGACAGGTTTTCTTCAAAGGGTATAGGACTTCTTTCCATGGAAGAAATTGCTCATAAATATAATGGCTTTTTAAACTATGAGTTTGATAATGGCTTTAAAATTCATCTTACTTTAATGAAGGGGTGATTTTGTGAATGTTATTATTGTAGATGATGATCATTTAGTAGTTAATTCTTTAAAAACAATTGTAACAGCTAGTGGAATAGATGTTTTAGCTGTGGGTCATAATGGCATGGAAGCTATTAAGCTTTATAAGGAATATAGTCCTGATTTAATTCTTATGGACATAAGAATGGAAGAAATGAATGGTATTGAAGCTTCAAAAGAAATTTTAAGAATAGATACTGACGCTAAAATTCTACTTATTACTACCTTCCAGGATGATGAATACATATCTGAGGCATTGTCACTAGGGTGTAAGGGGTATATACTAAAACAGAATATTCAAGGCATTCTCCCTGCAATTAATGCAGTTTACTCAGGGAACCATGTTTTTGATTCTAAAATAGTATCTAGCATTCAGCATCATAGTAAAAAAAATATTAATACGGATTTGACAGATAGAGAATTTGATATATTACTTTTAGTAGCTGAAGGACTAAATAACAAGGAAATAGCTGATAAGCTATATTTAAGTGAAGGTACTGTTAGAAACTACATCTCTTCTATGTTAGAGAAATTATCCCTTAGGGATAGGACTCAGTTGGCTATTTATTATTACAAACTTTGATTATAGCTAGATAAAAATTGTAGTGATAATAACATACTTATAAATAAAAAAAGAAAAGCAAAGTATCTATTATTAGTACACAATACTTTGCCTTTTTCGCTATTACCTTATAATTTGCAGTTTTAAAAAACTAATTACACATCAAGGTTCCTAACATACCTAGCATTTTCTTCTATAAATTCTCTTCTAGGTTTTACTTTATCTCCCATAAGTGTTGTAAATATTTCATCTGCAGCAACTGCATCTTCTACATTTACTTGTAGCATTATTCTTGTTTCTGGATTCATAGTTGTTTCCCAAAGCTGTTCTGGATTCATTTCTCCAAGACCTTTGTATCTTTGGATTGTATATCCAGTTCTTCCAATTTCATTTAGTACGCTTTCTAATTCTCTTTCATTATATGCATATTTTTCTACTTTACCTTTTTTAACTTTATACAATGGTGGCTGAGCAATAAAAATATTACCATTGTCTACTAACGGTCTCATGTATCTGTAGAAGAATGTTAATAGTAGAGTTCTTATATGAGCACCATCAACGTCGGCATCGGTCATAATAACTATTCTTCCATATCTTAATTTTGATATATCAAATTCTTCTCCTATTCCACATCCAAATGCTGTTATCATAGCCTTTATTTCATCAGAGCCTAACATCTTATCTAATCTTGCCTTCTCAACATTCATTATCTTACCCTTTAATGGAAGTATAGCTTGAGTTTTTCTGTCACGACCTTGCTTTGCTGAACCTCCTGCAGAATCACCTTCGACTAAATATATTTCGCATTTACTAGGATCTTGTTCTGAGCAATCTGCCAGCTTTCCAGGAAGTGCTGAGTTTTCTAAAACATTTTTTCTTCTAGTAAGCTCCCTTGCCTTCCTAGCTGCTTCTCTAGCTCTTTGTGATCTTAAGGATTTTTCAATAATGTTTTTTGAGTCTTTTGGATTCTCCTCTAAAAATGCGTTCAAATATTCTGCTACTAAGCTATCTACTATTCCTCTTACTTCACTGTTTCCAAGCTTGGTTTTTGTTTGTCCTTCAAATTGAGGATCAGTTAATTTTACTGAAAGAACTGCTGTTAGACCTTCTCTAACATCTTCTCCTGAAAGATTTTCTTCCTTTTCTTTAATTATATTGTTTTTTCTTGCATAATCATTCATAACCCTAGTAATGGCTGATCTAAATCCACTTAAATGTGTACCACCTTCATGGGTATTTATATTATTTGCATAACTAAATACATTTTCATTATAATCGTCTGTATATTGCATTGCTACTTCTACAGTACAACCATCTTTTTCACCTTCAAAATAAATAATATTACTGTGAATTGGGTCTCTATTTTTATTTAAGTATTCAACAAAAGAATTAATACCACCCTCATAGTGAAATTCCTTCTTCTTCTCTGCTCTTTCATCCTCAAATATTATTTTTATACCTTTATTTAAAAAAGCCAATTCTCTTAATCGATACTCTAATGTTTCATATTTAAAATTAGTATCATCAAAAATTAAAGCATCTGGTTTAAATGTTATAGTTGTTCCTGAATCCTCTGCCTTTCCAATCACATTAAGTTCAGTTACAGCTACTCCTCTTTCAAATCTTTGCATATATTCTTTACCATCTCTTCTTACTCTAGCTTCAAGCCATTCTGAAAGAGCATTTACTACAGATACACCTACACCATGAAGTCCACCAGAGACTTTATAGGCATTGCTATCAAATTTTCCACCTGCATGTAAAACTGTTAAAACAGTTTCAACAGTAGATTTTCCTGTTTTAGGATGTGTTTCTACCGGTATACCCATTCCATTGTCAACAACTGTAACTGACCCATCACTATTTATTTTTACTCCTATAATATCACATCTTCCAGCTAAAGCCTCGTCTATACTATTATCTACAACCTCATATACTAAGTGATGTAATCCTCTTGGCCCTGTAGAACCTATATACATTCCAGGTCTTAATCTTACAGCTTCAAGGCCTTCAAGAACTCTAATCTGTTCAACCCCATAATTATTATTATTTTGATTATCGTGCATTGACTGTCCCCCGATCCATTGTATTTTTACTTAGTTTTATAATTAGTATTACTCTATATTATCAATAAGCCTGCTCTTTTCAAAAGAGTTGTTGATGAAATATTAGAACCATATATTACACTTTTTCTAACTTCTGAAAAATTATCTTTATCTTTATCTACTTTTTCAGTAATTATATAAGATTTTATTTTTCCCTCAGATATATCATATATAAATCCTTCTTCTCCAGCAACTTTTAAAAAATTTTTTGTATCTTCTAATTTTAATGCTGATTCTGCATCTATAATAGCTATAAGCTCTTTAAGTGGTATTACTAAGTCTTTTCCAATATGAAGAAACACCTTAACTTTCCTCCTCCATCAAAACTTTTCCTTGTCTAATAAAAAATACTTTTTTTTCTATTTCTTTTAATTCCTCTAGGTCTATATCATCAGTTGAAGTAATTATTGTCTGTATGTCTTTAAAAGTTGAGATTAAGTATTTTCTTCTATTTAAATCAAGTTCAGAAAATACATCATCTAACAAAAGAACAGGATATTCTCCTATCTCTGATTTTATTAGTTCTACCTCCGCTAGCTTTAAGGACAAGGCTGATGTTCTTTGCTGACCTTGTGAGCCAAATGTTCTTGCAGATACATCATTTATTATTATGTCCAAATCATCTCTATGAGGTCCAAATTCAGTACTTCCCTTTTGTATATCTTTTTCAATATTCTTTTCAAGTATACTTTTTAGCCTAATTTGTATATCTTTTTTACTTAAACCATCTATTTGAAATGAAGGCAAATATTCAAGTTTAAGATTTTCAATGCCTCCGGTTAATTTATTATGAATGTCTTTTGATATTATTGCAAGCTTTTCTACGAACTTAATTCTTTCAACTATAATATCTGCTCCTGATTGAGAAAGCTGAGTATTCCATACATCAAATAGATTCTCGCAATTATTATGCATTCGGTTCTTTAACAAATTGTTTCTTTGCATAAGGATTTTATTGTACTTAGCCAAATTATACTTATACTTAGGTCTAATTTGGGATATTTCTCCATCTAAAAAATTCCTTCTTTCACTAGGTCCTTCTTTCACTAGTCTTAAATCTTCAGGAGAAAATACAACTACGTTAAATACACCTATTAACTCTGAAACTCTATTCAGCTCTACTTTGTTTACTTTTATTCTTTTTTTAGTATCTTTTTCAAACTTTATTTCTATAAATTTTGTAAAATTTTTTTTTACTAAATCTAAACCTATATATGCCTTAGATTTAGATAAATTTATTAATTCTCTATCTTTGCTTGTCCTGTATGATTTTCCATTTGAACAAATATATATAGATTCTAACAAATTTGTTTTGCCTTGTGCATTATCTCCAACAAAAATATTTAAGGTCTTATTTAGCTCCATATCAAGATTCATGTAATTTCTAAAATTAATGAGCTTTATTTTTTTTACATACACATGAAGCACTCCTTTAGACTGCAACTATATCTTATATATTATATCATTTTTTTATAACACTAGTAATAATACTATCTAAAAATTAGTCTAATGTACTACTTATTTAATAATATAAGATTCATTTCCGTCAATTTCCACTATATCGCCAATTCTGATTTTCTTTCCTCTTTCAAGTACAACTTCACCATTAATTTTAACTTCACCATTTTTAATTATTTCCTTACTATGACCACCAGTTTCTGCCACGCCAATGTATTTTAAGAACTGATCAAGTTTTATAAATTCTGTACTTATAGATATTTCATTCATTCTATCTAACTCCTCTCTAAATTTAATAGACACCTATAAGTATAGGTGTCTTTATGTCTAAGCTACTGCATAAGCTACTTGCACGAAATCAGCAGTTTCGAAACATAAATTTGTTCACTCCCTACGGTCGTGCAAATTTGGTTCTCATTGCATTTGACCTACCTACGATTTATGATAAAAGCGTTCAAAAAATCGGGTTAGGTCATAAAAAGATTTCGGCAATCTGATTAATCTTCAGCTGCAAGCCTTACAGGCAATACTAAGTAAGTGTAACTATTATCCTCTGCTGGCCTAATAATACAAGGATTAACATTCGAAATCATGTCCATCACTATTTCTTCGCTATCTATTGCCTTTATTCCTTCTAGAATATATTTTGAATTAAAAGCTATTCTTATATCATTTCCTTCTAACTCTATTGGTAGTTCCTCATATACATTACCTATTTCTGAATTTGAAGTTATTACAAGCCTGTCATCTGATATATCTAGCTTCACTAAATTATTTTTACCTTCCCTTGCAAGTAATGAAGCTCTTTCTAAGCATTCTTGCAAATCTCTAGTTTTAACTCTAATCTTCAATTTATATTCATTTCTTATTATATCATTATAGTTTAAAAATTGACCCTCTAATAATCTAGATGTAATTATAGTATCTCCAAAATTAAAAATTACATTACCTTGAGTACAGCTTATCTTAACTTCTGTATCATCATCTTCAAGTATTTTACTTACTTCATTTAAGGTTTTAGCAGGAATGACAACCTTAATATCCTCATTTACATTTACAGGTACTTTTTTGACTGCAAGTCTATATCCATCAATAGCTACTAAAGAAGCACTATTATTGCTAGTTTCAAATAATGCTCCTGTAAGTATTGGTCTTGTCTCATCTTGTGCAGCAGCAAAAATTGTTTGTCTAATCATAGACTTTAATAAATCCTTTGGTATTTCAAAATAGCTACCTTCAAATATTTCTGGTAGCTGTGGATAATCTATGGAAGGCTGACCTATTATATTAAATTTTGAATTCCCACAGATAATATGTACATTGTTATTTTCATCTACATTTATATCTATAGGTAAATCAGGTAGTTTTCTAACAATATCTCCAAATATTCTTGAAGTTATTACTATAGTTCCTTCTTCAATTATTTCACAATTTACCGATGATTTTATTCCTATTTCTAAATCTGTTCCAGTAAGTTTAAGCTTACCTTCTTCTGTTTCTAGTAAAATTCCACTGAGTATCGGCAATGTAGATTTTGAAGATATTCCTTTTTGTACGACATTTATGCATCTGGATAAGTCTTTTTGTTGTATACGAATTTTCAATTGTGGATAACCTCCTTTTGTTTGATTTGAGATATATAAATATAAATACATTAGTAGTAATAGTAATAGGGGCAGTTAATATGTGGATAAGTCGAAAATCTATTGATATTCTCGTTAAATAAGCTGTTAATAATATGTTAGTATGTTTGATGAATTTATCCACATACTAGATTTAATATAAACAATTTATAATTACATATTTTTTTATCAACATAATATCAACATGTTATTAACATTTATCTTTTATTAATTACCCTTTATTTCATCAACCATATTATTTATTTTTTGCTTTAATTCTATATCATTTTCAATATCTGAAGATATTTTTTCATAAGCATGGATTACAGTTGTATGATCTCTTCCTCCAAATTCCTCACCAATTTTAGGAAGGGATAAATCTGTAAGCTCTCTACAAAGATACATTGCTATTTGTCTAGGGTAAGAGATTGATCTTGTCCTTCTTTTAGAACTAAAATCTTCAATCTTTACATTTAAGTTTTTAGCTGTAATCTCTTTGATTAATTTAACAGTAATTTCCTTAGGTCTTGTATTAGATATAATATCTTTTAATGCTTCACTAGCTAGCTCTAAAGTTATTTCCTTATTTGTCAAGGAAGAATACGCGACAATTCTTATTAGTGCACCTTCTAACTCTCTTATATTAGATTGAATTTTTGTTGCAATATAATGTGTTACATCATTAGGTACATCAATATTTTCTACCTTTGCTTTTTTTCTTAAAATAGCAATTCTAGTTTCTAAATCTGGTGGCTGAATATCTGCAGTAAGTCCCCACTCAAATCTTGAACGAAGTCTATCTTCTAATGTGGCTATTTCTTTAGGTGGTCTATCACTTGATATTATAATTTGTTTATTTGATGCATGTAGTTCATTAAAAGTATGGAAAAACTCTTCTTCAGTTCTTTCCTTTCCTGCTATAAATTGAATATCATCTACTAATAGAACATCAACATTTCTATATTTATTTCTAAATTCTACGTTTCTATCATCTCTTATAGAATTTATTAGCTCATTAGTAAATTTTTCTGATGATACATATATAACATTTGCCTTTGGATTTTGATTAAGAATATAGTGTCCGATTGCATGCATGAGATGGGTTTTGCCTAGTCCAACTCCTCCATAAATAAACAATGGATTATATGCTTTTGCAGGAGCTTCTGCTACAGCTAAGGATGCAGCATGTGCAAATCTGTTGCTGTTTCCTATTACAAAGGTATCAAACACATATTTAGGATTTAGCTGAGACCTTGAGGAGTTGTTTTCAGCTAAATCGGCTGCAATAGTTTGTCCAATATCTTTAGAGATTTCTTCTCCTGGAATAAGAAATTTAATATCAAAATCAATATTTGATATTTGTTTTATTGCATTTTTAATTAATGTAAGATATCTAGCTTCAAGTATTCCCTTAGTAAACTCGTTTGGAGCTCCAAGCAGTATGTAATTATCATTTATTGCTATGGGCTCTATTGTTTTAAGCCAAGTATTAAAACTAACTTCTGTTAGTTCATTTTTAATGAGTTTTAAGGCATTCCCCCAAACATCTTCCAATTTTAAACTCATTTTTTCCCCTCCTATTCATAACAGATTATTGTCAAATAATCTGTTTTTTATAACATTAATACAGTAAAATATATAATAGTGAATAAAATATTAACAATGTTATCAACAGATTAATTAAAAAATGCACTAAGTTAAATGAATAATAATTATCAACATGGTAATTATAAAAAATGTGAATAATGTGTTGATAATTATAACTATCTAATAAAAAAATCAATGAAACAGATAGATATTAACATGTTTAAATTTAAAATTGTGTGGATAAAAAAATAAGTAGTATCAATAAAAAGAGGTTAACAAATTTAAAAAAGAAAAAGTTATACACAAGGTTATCCACAGATTGTTAATAAGTATTTGAATTGTTAATAAACAATCCACATTTTAATTTATAATAACAAAAATTAATAGAATTATCAACAACTATATTAAGATATCCACAGATAAAACATGTTGTGGAATAATGTTATCAACAGGGTTAATAATTAAAAAGATGAATTTTAAACTGAATATAGACAAAAAAATTGTGGAAAACAATAAAGATTTTGTTTGATTTTCTAGGATTCTAATATAATTATAAAAATATTTATAATTCTTGACATTGTGATTATATGCTAATATAATCTTATAGTAGTGTCTGTATTTTCCGGATGAAAATGAAAATTCAGCGATTTTATATAAGTGGTATTATTCGAAGGGGGTGTTTAGTATGAAAATGACTTATCAACCAAAAAAGAGACAAAGAAGTAAAGAGCATGGGTTTAGAAAAAGAATGAGTACAAAGTCAGGTAGAGAAGTATTAAGGAGACGTAGAAGAAAAGGTAGAAAAAGCTTGTCAGCATAAGGCCGCGTTATGTGGCCTTTTTATTCAATTAAGAGCAATTCTCTAGGGAGTTATTTTTATGAAAAAAAAATTTAGATTAAAAAGTAACAGAGATTTTAGAAAGACTTATGACAAAGGGAAATCCTTTGCAAATAAGTATCTAGTGATTTTTTTTAGAAAAAATGGATTGAATAATAATAGGATTGGAGTAGCTGTTACTAAAAAGCTTGGAAATAGTGTAGTTAGAAATAAGATCAGAAGAAGAATTAGAGAAGCCTATAGATTGAATAATTTTAATGTAAAACAAGGTTACGACATAATCTTTTTATCGAGGATTGGTGCAAAAGAAGTTGGTTATAAGGAATTGGAAAGTGCCGTTTTACATCTGCTTAAATTAGCAGATTTGCTTAAAAAAGGTGAATGAGTATGAAGAGACTAGCTGTTTTTTTTATAAAGCTATATCAAAAACTAATATCTCCTTTGAAACCAAAAACTTGTAGATTTTATCCGACTTGTTCAGAGTATTCGATTCAAGCTATTGAAAAGTATGGTTTTATTAAGGGTAGTTTTAAAAGTATTAAAAGAATTTTAAGATGCAATCCATTTAACCCTGGAGGGTATGATCCTCTAGAGTAAGAAGGGGGTTATTTAATGATAGATATATTTGCATGGCCATTAGGAAAGTTACTAAAATTTGTATATGATATGACGGTGGCTGTTGGTTTAGACTTAAATAGTTTATCAGCTTATGCTATTGCCATTATTATTACAACTATTATTTTTAAACTTTTGTTGTTACCACTTACTTTTAAACAAATGAAATCTATGAAAACTATGCAAGAGATACAGCCAAAAGTTCAAGAATTGCAAAAGAAGTATAAAAATGATCCACAGACTTTAAATCAAAAGACAATGGAACTTTATAAGGAGCATAAAGCAAATCCATTAGGTGGGTGCTTTCCTTTATTAATTCAGTTTCCAATAATTATAGCTTTTTTTAGAGTAATGCAGATGCCAATTAAGTATGTTTTTGAAAACAACGAAGCTATATATGAAGGCTTAAATAGAGGTTTCCTTTGGATAAAAGATATTGGACTGGCACCTAGTACTATGATTGATGGTGTGATGAATGGTGTAAGCTTGGGTGGATATAATATACCTATACTCGCTATATTAGCTGCTATTACAACATACTTGTCAAGCAAAATGATGACTGCCGCTCAGCCAGCAGGTCAAAATGATCAAGCAAAGTCTACTCAAGCTACTATGAATATTGTGATGCCGATTTTCATATTATGGATTGGAGCAAAATATCCTGCTGGGCTTACTCTATATTGGACTATAAGTAACTTATTCCAAATAGTGCAGCAATATTTTACTAACAGGTCCATAGGTAAAATCAAGGAGGAGTTAAATTAATATGAAATCTGTAGTGAAAATAGCAAAAACAGTAGACGAAGCTATTAGTTTAGCATTATCAGATTTAAATACTGTTAAAGAGGACGTTATTGTAGAAGTTTTAGAGGAGCCAAGTAAAGGATTGTTTGGTTTTATAGGAACTAAGGAAGCTAAGGTTAAAGTTACACTTACTAATGACCCTATTTCTTTAGCAGAGAACTTTTTGTATTCTATATTTGAAAAGATGAACATAGTAGCTACCGTAGCAATTGAGAAAAAGGATAATGATTTAATAGTAGATATTAATAATATTTCTAATTCTGATATGGGAATACTTATAGGGAAAAGGGGAAATACTTTAGATTCACTGCAATATTTATTAAGTCTTATTGTAAATAAAGACAGAGAAAAATATTTGAGAGTTTTAGTTGATATTCAAAACTATAGGGCAAAACGTGAAGAAACATTAATAAGACTAGCTAATAAAATGGCAGATAAAGCAAAAACTTTTAGAAGAACTATGAAGCTAGAGCCAATGAATCCATATGAAAGAAGGATTATTCACTCTGCACTTCAAAATAATCCTGGTGTAAGGACTTATAGTGAAGGCGAAGAGCCATATAGAAGAGTTGTAATAGAATTTAAACGTTAAATAAACCCAGTATTTTTATACTGGGTTTTATGTTACTTGGTAGCTTTTTTTGGTATACTAATAATGCACAGTATATAAGGCGAACTTATAGTACTTTTAATATAGATTAATAGAGGTGATTAATTTGGATTTTGATACAATAGCTGCAATAGCTACTGCACCAGGTGAAGCTGGAATAGGAATAATTAGAATAAGTGGGAAGAATGCTATAGATGTTGGAGATAAAATATTTAAGAATAAGAAACAATTAAGTCTTAAGCAATGTGAAGAGAGAAAGCTTAATTATGGATATGCAATTGATCCGAAAGATGGTAGAAAAATTGATGAAGTATTAATGGTATATATTAAGGCACCTTATACATATACCAAAGAAGATGTGGTAGAAATTAACTGCCATGGTGGAACAATACCTGTAAGAAAAATACTTGAAGTAGTTTTAGAGAATGGCGCTAGGCTTGCAGAAAGAGGAGAATTTACTAAAAGAGCTTTTTTAAATGGTAGGATAGACCTATCACAAGCTGAGGCTGTAATGGATCTTATTAGTGCTAAGACTGATTCAAGCTTTGATGTTTCATTAAATCAGCTTGAAGGAAGTATTTCTAGTGAAGTTAGAGTGATTCAGAATGTGCTTTTAGGCATGCTTGCTCATGTAGAAGCATCAATAGATTTTCCTGAGGATGATGTAGAGGACCTAACATATAACGAACTCCAAAAGAATGGAAATCTAGTACTTGAAAAGATAAATAAGCTTTTAAGTACTGTATATACAGGAAAGATATTAAGAGAAGGCTTAAAAACAGTTATATTAGGCAAGCCTAATGTTGGAAAATCTTCTCTTCTAAATGCAATTTTAAGAGAAAATAGAGCTATAGTAACTGATATACCTGGTACTACTAGAGATGTTATTGAAGAATATGTTAATATTAATGGTGTACCATTAAAGATAGTAGATACTGCTGGAATAAGGGAGACTGAAGATATAGTAGAGAGACTAGGAGTAGATAAAGCTAAGGAATTATTAAATGAGGCTGATTTGGTCATTGCAGTATTTGATACATCTACAGAACTTTCAAAAGAAGATTTTGACATCATCAATTTGATTAAAGATAAAAAAGTTATAATATTATTGAATAAATCAGATTTACCAAGCAAGATAGATGAAAAAGATATGAATAAATATTTACCTGGTAAAAGAATTATCAATACATCTATGTCAAAAAATGAAGGTATTGATAAGCTAGAAGAGATTATAGAAGATATGTTTTTATCTTCTGAGGTTAAAATAAGTAATAATACAATAATAACAAACGTAAGGCATAGGGATCAACTGTTAAAAGCTAAAGAAAATATTGATGATGCACTTAACTCTTTGGGATTAAATATGCCATTGGATTGTATAGAAGTTGATATAAAAAATAGCTGGGAAAACCTTGGGGAAATAACTGGGGATACTGTTGGAGAGGATATCATAGATAAAATATTCTCTGAATTTTGTATTGGAAAGTAGTTTGGAAACAAGTGATATGTAGGAGGTATCCTTATTATGAAAAGTGATTATAAATATTTTGCTGGAAAATATGATGTAATAGTTATAGGTGCAGGTCATGCTGGGTGTGAAGCAGCTCTTGCTACTGCTAGGCTGGGAAAAAAAACATTATTACTGACATTAAGCCTTGATGCTATTGCATTACTTGCTTGTAATCCTAATATTGGAGGAACAGGAAAGGGACATTTAGTAAGAGAAGTAGATGCTCTAGGTGGAGAAATGGGAAAGGTTATTGACAAATCTGTGATACAACTTAAGATGTTGAACGCATCTAAAGGACCAGCGGTACATTCATTAAGAGGGCAAACTGATAAAAAGCAATACCAATCTATAATGAAAAATACATTAGAAAAGCAAGAAAATCTTGATCTGAGGCAGGGAGAAGTATTCGATATTTTTATTGAAAACAATAAGGTAAAAGGAATACTGACAAATACAGGTGCAATATATGATGCAGATATAATTATTGTTTGTACAGGAACATATTTAAGAGGAAGAATATTTATAGGAGAAGTGAACTTTGAAAGTGGTCCTTATGGACTATATCCTGCAAATAAGCTATCTCCTTGTTTAAAAAATCTAGGACTTAAGATAAGAAGATTTAAAACAGGTACTCCTGCTAGGGTACATAGAGATTCTATTGATTTTAGCAAGATGGAAATACAGCCTGGAGACGAAGAATTAATTCCTTTTTCATTTATGAATGATAAATTAGAAATAGAGCAAGTACCATGTTATTTAACCTATACTACTGAAGAAACTCATAAAATAATTAGAGATAATATAGATAGATCTCCTATGTATGCTGGGGTAATGGAAAGCGTAGGACCAAGATATTGTCCTTCTATAGAGGATAAGGTTATAAGATTTGCAGATAAGACTCACCATCAAGTTTTTATTGAGCCAGAAGGATTGGACACTTGTGAAATGTATGTGCAGGGAATGTCTACAACTTTACCTGAAGAAATTCAAGAAAAAATGCTTAGAACAATACCCGGGCTTGAAAATGCTAAAATTATGAGAACCGCATATGCTATAGAATATGATTGTATAGATGCTACTCAGTTAAAGAGATCTTTAGAGCATAAAGAAATCGATAATTTATTTTTTGCTGGTCAAATTAATGGAACTTCTGGTTATGAAGAAGCCGCTGCTCAAGGAATTGTAGCAGGGATTAATGCAGTACTTAAACTTAGAGAAGAAGAACCATTAATATTAGATAGATCGGAGGCTTATATTGGGGTTTTAATAGATGATATAGTCACAAAGGATATCACTGAACCATATAGAATGATGACATCAAGGGCTGAGTACAGGCTTACTTTAAGGCAAGATAATGCTGACATTAGGTTAACTAAAAAAGCTTATGATATTGGTCTGGTTTCAGAAGATAGATATAATAAAATGTTGAATAAAAAGAATCAAGTAGAGATAGAAATAAATAGACTTAAAAGTGTGGTTATAACTCCTACAAAAGAGACGAATGAATTCTTAACTGGATTAAAATCGGCACCTCTTAAAACCCCAACCTCACTTCATGATATGATAAAAAGACCTGAAATTACTTACGAATCATTAAAGGAAATAGACTTAGAAAGACCTAATTTAAATAGAGAAATTAGGCTACAGGTGGAAACAGAAATTAAATATAAAGGTTATATAGATAAACAGATGAGACAGATAGAGCAATTTAAAAAGCTTGAGGGTAAAAAGCTTTCCGAGGACATTGACTATAGTCAGATAAAAGGGTTAAGACTTGAGGCAAGGCAGAAGCTTAATTCAATGAAGCCTGAATCTGTTGGGCAAGCTTCTAGGATTGCTGGAGTTAATCCCGCAGATATTAATGTGCTACTAATATATCTAGAGCAACAAAGAAGATTAAATAAGTGAGTCGGGTTAACCTTATGACTCACTGCTTTTGAATAAATGTTTGAGGTGAAAACAATGAGCAATATAGATACTTTAATATGTGGTATTTCTGAGCTTAATTTAGATTTAGATAATGATAAATTGGATAAATTTAAAATATATAAGAGCCTTTTAAAAGAATGGAACGAAAAAATCAACATAACAGCTATTACTGATGATAATGAAATTGATATTAAACATTTTTTAGATAGCTTAACTATTTTTAAGACAGGCAAGATTTCAGGTAGCAAACGGATCATAGACATTGGTACAGGTGGAGGCTTTCCTGGAGTTCCTATTAAAATAGTTGAAGAAGGCGTCGAAGTAGTGCTGTTGGATAGCTTAAAAAAGAGGTTAAAGTTTTTAGATGAAGTAGTAAAAGAGCTTAATCTTAATAATATACAGACTCTACATGAAAGAGCAGAAGATCTTGGGAATAATCAAGACTATAGAGAAAAATTTGATGTGGCAGTATCGAGAGCAGTAGCATCTTTAAACATTCTTTCTGAATATTGCTTACCTTTTGTAAAGATAAATGGATACTTTATAGCTATGAAAGGGTCAGAATCTGAAGAAGAGATAAAAGAGGCTGAAAAGGCTATTAAAGTATTAGGTGGTAAGATAGAAGATAAAATAAACATAAGAATTCCTAAAAGTAATATTATACATAGTCTATTAGTAATAAGAAAAATAAGTCATACTCCGACAAAATACCCTAGACAAGCAGGGAAGATCAAGAAAAATCCGTTATAATATATAAAAAATTAGGTTATATTGTAGAACGAAAATCTAAGAAATTCAATATTTCAAGAAGGAAAGAATACATTTATATAGAAATACAATATATAATGTTGAGTTACCTTACATGAGAGGGATGATACTATGAATAATTTAAGTAATGAGATTAACTACATTCCGATAAAATCTATAAAACCTAACCCTTATCAGCCAAGGAAGAACTTTAGTAAAAGGGCATTGGAAGAATTAAGTCAATCTATTAAAACATATGGGGTGATTCAGCCTGTTAGTGTTAGGAAGATTGGAGAAGAAAGCTATGAGTTGGTAGCAGGTGAAAGAAGGCTTAGAGCTGCTGAAATAGCCGAGCTAGAAACCATACCTGCCATTGTTGTCAGGTTTGTGGACAAGGATTCTGCTGTAATCGCCCTTATAGAGAATTTACAGCGAGAAGATTTAAATTTTATAGAAGAAGCTGAAGGATATTATAGTTTAATTAATGATCATGGACTTACTCAACAAGAATTGGCTGAAAAAGTAGGGAAAAATCAGTCTACAATAGCAAACAAACTTAGAATTCTTAGGCTGTCAGATGAAGTTAAGAAGTTAATAATCGAAAATGCTTTAACTGAGAGACATGCAAGAGCACTTTTGAAACTACCTGACGAGGAAATGCAAATTCAAGTTTTGGACAAAGTTATAAAAAAAGATTTAACTGTTAAAAAGACTGAGAGTTTGATAAAAAGCATCCTTGAAGATTTAACTAAAGAAGAGGAGACAATACATAAACAAAATATTAAAGGAATGATTAATTTTAAAATTTATTTAAATACTTTACGCAATGCTTTTGCTGCAATTAAAGAAAGTGGAGTAGATGCAAGGTATGAGCAGAAGGACATGGGCGATTTTATAGAAGTAACAGTAAAGATACCAAAAGCGAAAAACGCTTAGTCGTTATTTTTTTAGCTTAGTATATCAAATGATATACTAAGCTTTTTTTATCCTTAACTTAAAATAGGAGCTTTTTCTTTTTTTGTCTATTTAACTTATTATACTTTTAATATATGAGAAGGATTATTTTTTTTATTGACGAAATATAATCTAGGGAGAATATTTGAACTTTTTTATTATAATATACTTAATAAGATTTTTAGAAAGTGAGGTGTAATATATGGGAACGATAATTTCTGTTTTTAATCAGAAAGGGGGAGTAGGGAAGACAACAACAAATGTAAACCTCAGTGCTTGTTTAGCGAGTTTAGGGAAAAAAATTCTAGTTATAGATATTGATCCTCAAGGTAATACAACCAGTGGTTTTGGTGTAAATAAGACTAATATTAGTTTTTCTATTTATGATGCCTTAATTAATGGAGTGAATATAAAGGAAATAATTCAAGGTACAAACGTAGAAAATTTGGATATAGTTCCTTCAAATACAGAGTTAGCTGGAGCTGAAATAGAACTTACAGATGTAAAAAATAGAGAACTTACTTTAAAAAATTCACTAGAGCCAGTTAAAGATGATTATGATTTTATTTTTGTTGATTGCCCACCTTCATTAGGCCTTTTGACAATTAATGCTTTAGTTTCTTCTGATAGCGTTATAATACCTATTCAATGTGAATATTATGCTCTTGAAGGCGTTAGTCAACTCATGAATACTATTAAGCTGGTAAAGTCCAGCTTAAACCCTAACCTTGAAATACAAGGAGTCGTACTTAGTATGTTTGATGGAAGGACGAATTTGTCAATTCAAGTAGTAGATGAGGTGAAAAAATTTTTCAGAGGTAAGGTTTATACCACAATAATTCCTAGAAATGTTAGATTAGCTGAAGCTCCAAGTTATGGACTTCCAATAATTGATTATGATGCAAAATCTAAGGGTGCTGAAGCATACATGGAATTGGCAAATGAATTTTTAGAATATATTGAGGAGTGATTATTTGTGTCTGTGAAAAAGAGAGGGTTAGGTAAGGGGTTATCTGCTTTGATTCCAGATGAACCTTTAATTGATATTGCTGAAACAGAATCTAATGATGAAAGAATTCATTTTATCGATATTTCTCTTATTGAACCAAATAGAGAGCAACCAAGAAAAGATTTTGATGAAGATACTCTTGGTGAACTTGTTAAATCGGTTCAAAGGCACGGCGTAATTCAACCTATCATTGTAAGAAGGAGAAAAGATGGTTATGAAATCGTTGCAGGTGAAAGAAGATGGAGGGCAGCTAGAAAGGCAGGACTAAATGAGATCCCGGCTTTAATAAAAGAATTGAATCTAGCTGAAGTTACTCAAATTGCCTTAATAGAAAACATACAAAGAGAAAACTTAAATGCAATTGAAGAAGCTATGGCTTATAAGAATTTATCTGAAAGATACAAACTAACTCAGGAAGAAATATCTCAAGCTGTTGGTAAGAGTAGGTCATATATATCTAATATAATGAGACTTTTAAATCTCGAAGATGAGATTATAGAACTAATAGTCGAAGGAAGCATTTCTAGTGGACATGGACGAACCTTATTGTCTGTTGAAGACAGGGATGCCAGATTACATCTAAGCCAGGCAATAATCAAAAATAATTTAAGCGTGAGAGAAACAGAAAAACTTGTGAAAAAATTTTTAGATGAAAATGGAAAAAAAACCTCTGACAATAAAAGTAAGCAGAAAGCAAAGGACCCAATTATATTAGAAATTGAAGAATCATTAAGAAAAGTTTTTGGCACAAAAGTGTTGATTTCTAAAGGAAGAAAAAAGGGAAAAATTGAAATTGAATATTATAACGAAGATGATCTAGAAAGAATTTTGGAACTACTTTCAAAATAAAATGTTTCACGTGAAACATTTTCTGTTTTTATTTTTTATAAATCATGTTTCACGTGAAACATAATAAACCAACTTATCAAATACACGTAAAAATGAAGTCAACTATGTTGTCTTGATAATAAAAACAAACCGTAAATTAATTCCATATTTAAAGCTAAGTAAATTTGATATAATTACATATCAGTATAAGGTTTTAACTTCGTTATAGGAGGTAAAAAATGGAGGCTATTATTTATCAAGTAGATGCTTTTACAGATAAGCCTTTCGGGGGGAATCCTGCTGGGGTAGTTCCAGATGCTAAAGGCCTATCTGAAAAAGATATGCAAAAAATCGCAAATGAGATGAATCTTCCAGAAACAGCATTTGTAAATAAAATTAACAAAAACTGCTTTGAAGTTAGATTCTTTACTCCTAAAAGCGAGGTTGATTTGTGTGGGCATGCTACTATAGCTACCTTTTATGCATTAGGGAAAAAAGGATACATTAGACCTGATGGTAAAACAAAAGTTGAAGTAACACAGAAAACTAAAATAGGTTTACTTCCTGTAGAATTGTATTTTGATAATGACGATGTTGTTGAAGTACTAATGCATCAAGATAGTCCTAAATCATTTGGTGAAATTGATAATTTAGATGAAATATCAAAAATACTTGGAATTAATAAAAAAGAACTAGGCTTAAAAGGCCATGATTTAAAGCCAGAAATCATAAGTACAGGATTAAAAGATATTATTATTCCTGTAAAGGATGAAAAAATATTGAAATCGGCTAATATTGATTTCTGGAAAATGGATGGCTTTTGTGCTAGTAAAAATGCTGTGGGAATGCATGTATTTGCTTTAGATGATTTCAATGAAGGCATAACACATTGTAGAAACTTTGCACCATCGGTAGGTATATATGAAGAAGCTGCAACTGGAACAGCCAATGGTGCACTTATTTACTACTTAAAAAAGAGCAATGTATTAAAGTTAGATACAATGATAGCAAATCAAGGAGAATATATGAATAGACCAAGTAAAATACTATGTAAAATTGAAAGCAATGAGAAAAGAAACATAGTTAAGGTAGGAGGCAAGGCTATAATTATAATAGAAGGTATAATTAAATTATAATTGTAAACCTTATGACTCAACATTTAGAGAGAATAAATATCTCTCTAAATATACCTTGTTTTATTGATATTTCTTAACTTGTTTTTAAGTAATTGAAAAAGCTAAACAAGAAGCTAGGAAGATTGACAGTAATTAGAAACTAATGTATAATATCTTTGTGTTCTTAAAGCTAATTGAAGGACTAACAAGTTTATATTTTCTCTTTATATATAATAAATAGAAACTAAAAACTGAGTAGTCTTTAAATCATATACCAAAGAATATTCATATAATATACATTAATGTTATCATACTTATCATTTACGCAGTTCTTGATATAAAGTAAAGCCAAAATCTTATCTAAACTAATCAAAAATTATTTGACTTTAACCATTTTTATAGACAACTAATATAAACTAATGAAAATTTAATCACACTTACTCACTATTTAATTATCTATAAGTGAGATTTAATTTTATAAAAAATAAAGGGGGCTCTGTTCAATGGATTTTAAGTTTGACTGGAAGCAAAACGAGGAAAAGATTAATGAATTAAAAAAAGTCATTGAAAAACACAAAGATACCAAAGGTGCTGTAATGCCTGTACTTCATGAAGCACAAAAGCTATTTGGATATTTACCTATTGAAGTACAGACGATAATATCAGAAGGCCTAAATGTACCTTTGGCAGAAATTTATGGTGTAGTAACATTTTACTCACAATTCACATTAATACCAAAAGGTCAGTATCAGGTGGGAGTTTGTTTAGGAACAGCTTGTTATGTAAAAGGCTCACAGGCAATACTTGACAAGATAAAAGAAAAGTTGAATATTCAAGTAGGAGGGACAACACCAGACAGGAAATTTTCATTACAGGCAACAAGATGCATAGGTGCATGTGGATTAGCTCCAGTAATGACAGTAAATGAGGATGTATACGGAAGATTAAAAGTAGAAGATGTTGAGGGTATTATTGATAAATATATGAAATAACAAAAGACAAAATAGCAAAAGTCGAATAGAAATTTTAAACTATTAGTTTTCGGGGGTGTATTAATGAAATCATTAGAAGAGTTGAAAAAGATTAGAGATGAGGCATTAGAAAAGATAGACCTAAGGACGCAAAATTCTAATACTAGAATTGTAGTTGGTATGGCTACATGCGGTATTTCTGCAGGTGCAAGACCTGTACTAATGACGCTAGTTGAAGAGGTTAATAAGAGAAAGTTAGACGATGTTACAGTAACACAAACTGGTTGCATAGGTGTTTGTAGACTTGAGCCTATAGTGGAAGTCTATAGAAAAGGTGAGGAAAAAGTAACTTATGTTAATATGGATCCTGAGAAAGCAAAAAAAGTAGTATTGGAACATATAGTAAACGGTAGAATAGTAACCGAGTATACTATTGGAGCTCAAGAAAATATTTAGTAGTAGTTTTGCTAAAGTTTGCTTATGATAAGACTATTTCTAATTCTAGGAGAACGTTACAGGAAATATCAATTTAGATTGTTATCTCAAATTAAACAAACACTAGTAATTCAAAAGGTGAAACAGGTTGAAGCTTTAACTTGTTAAATTATTAACATCTCTTGTTTAACTAATTAATATGTTGTAAAGTTTAAATTATTTAGAAACAAACAAAGCAAGGGGGAAAAATAATGGAAATGTTTAGGTCACATGTCTTAATATGTGGAGGTACAGGATGTACTTCTTCAAAATCAGATCAAATTGAAATCAAGTTTAATGAAATATTAAAAGAAAAAGGACTAGATAACGAGGTAAAGGTCGTAAGAACAGGATGCTTTGGTCTTTGTGAAGCAGGCCCTATTGTAATAGTATATCCAGAAGGTGCGTTTTATAGTCATATTAAAATCGAAGATGTAAATGAAATAGTAGAAGAGCATCTATATAAAGGTAGAATAGTAAAGAGATTACTGTATAAAGGCGCAATAGATGAAGATACAATTAAATCTCTTAATCAAGTAGAGTTTTATAGCAAACAGAAGAGAATAGTACTAAGCCACTGCGGAGTTATCAATCCAGAAGATATTACAGAGTATATTGCTTACAATGGTTATGAGGCTTTAGGAAAAGTTGTTACAGAAATGACTCCTCAACAAGTTATAGATATTGTTAAAGCTTCTGGTCTACGTGGTAGGGGGGGGGCTGGATTCCCAACAGGGCTAAAGTGGCAATTTACATCTGATGCTAAAGGTGATAAAAAATATGTTTTATGTAATGCTGACGAGGGAGACCCAGGGGCATTTATGGACAGAAGTGTTCTAGAAGGAGACCCTCACTCACTTGTAGAGGCTATGACTATTGCAGGCTATGCTGTTGGCTCAGATCAAGGATATGTTTATATAAGAGCTGAGTATCCTATAGCAGTAAGAAGATTACAAATTGCAATAGATCAGGCAAGAGAAAAAGGTTTACTTGGGAAAAATATTTTTGGTACTGATTTTAGCTTCGATATGGAGATAAGACTTGGAGCTGGAGCATTTGTTTGTGGTGAAGAGACAGCTCTTATAGCTTCTATTGAAGGTGAAAGAGGTATGCCTAGAAATAAGCCACCATTTCCTGCTAATAAAGGACTCTGGCAAAAACCTACATTAATAAATAATGTTGAGACCTATGCAAACGTTCCAAAAATATTATTGTATGGGGCAGATTGGTTTAGACAAGTTGGAACCGAAAGATCACCTGGAACAAAGGTGTTCGCATTGGGTGGTAAAATAAATAATACTGGTTTAGTTGAGATACCTATGGGTACAACTTTACGTGAAGTTATTTATGATATAGGTGGCGGTATTCCAAATGGAAAGAAATTTAAAGCAGTTCAAACTGGCGGTCCTTCTGGCGGATGCCTTACATCTGATCACTTGGATACTCCAATAGAGTATGAGACTCTTGTTGCTCTTGGTTCCATGATGGGCTCAGGTGGAATGATCGTAATGGATGAAGACACTTGTATGGTTGATATAGCAAGATTCTTCTTAGATTTCACTGTAGATGAGTCATGTGGTAAATGTACTCCATGTAGAGAAGGTACTAAGAGAATGCTAGAAATACTAGAAAAAATAACTAGAGGAGAAGGAGAACCAGGAGATATAGAAAAACTTGAAAGTTTAGCTGAAACTATAAAAGCAGCATCACTTTGTGGATTAGGCCAGACAGCTCCAAACCCTGTATTATCTACACTAAAATACTTCAGACATGAATATGAAGCTCATGTTTATGACAAAAAATGTCCAGCAGGAGCATGCCAAGCATTATTACAATACTTCATTACTGATAAATGTATTGGCTGTACTAAATGTGCTAGAAATTGTCCAGCATCATGCATTTCTGGAAAAGTAAAAGAGCGCCATGTAATAGATTCAGATAAATGTATTAAGTGCGGTGCATGCCAAGCTGCATGTCCAGTAAATGCAATAATCAAAAAATAAAGAATAGGAGGATAGGAAATGAGCCTTATTACGTTGACTATAGATGACCAAAAAGTCACAGTCCCTGAAAACCTTACTGTTCTACAAGCAGCTGAAAAGCTTGGTATTGAAATTCCAGCACTTTGCTATGATAAGGATTTAGAAATAGTCTCATCATGTAGACTATGCATAGTAGAGATTAAGGGAAGCCCTAAGCTTCAAACATCATGTTCTACGCTTGTGTCAGAAGGAATGGTAGTATATACGGAAAGCGAAAAAGTAATAAAAATGAGAAAGACTATTCTCCAGCTATTACTTGACAACCATCCAAATGATTGTTTAACTTGTGAAAAATCTGGAGAATGTTTACTTCAAAGATATGCATATAGATATGATGTTAAGTTCAGAGAGCATAATGGAGATAGAAGAAAGGTGTTTTCTGATACATCTAGTCCCTATATTTTAAGAGATAGTAGTAAATGCATACTTTGTAGCAAATGTGTAAGAACTTGTTCTCAAGTGTCTGATAGACAAGTGCTGTCATTTGCAGAAAGAGGTTTCGAAACTAGAATAGTAGCAGATGCAGATTTTAGTTTAGAAGAATCCAAATGTGTTTCTTGTAATAGATGTGTGTCTGTATGTCCTACTGGTGCTTTAATTGATAGAAGAGCTACTTCTAAAGGGAGAACATGGGAGTTTGAAATAGAGGACGTAAAATGTAAAAGCTGTCAATATGGTTGCGACTTCGAGGTCATAAAAAAGAATGGAAAGAAAGTTGCTATCAGAGCTAAGAAACCGGGAACTGGAAGACCTTTATGCCTAAAAGGAAGGCTGACTACTGAACTAATACATGTTGACAACCCCGAACAGCCTTTTACAAAGCAAGATGGTAAGTTTATTGAGAGTAGTTGGAGTGAGGCGTTAGAGCTGACAAAGGTTATTGAAAAGATTGAGTTAGCTGAAGGGAAAAATGGTAAGGGGGAATAATATATGGTTAATATTACCATAAACAAGAAACAATATGAAGCATCTGAGGGTAAGACAATACTTGAAGTGTGTAGAGAGATTGGGATAAATATACCTACCTTATGTCATGATGATCGATTAGAACCCCATGCAGCATGTAGATTATGTGTAGTAGAAATTGAAGGTAAAAGAAACCTTATGACTGCTTGTTCTACAAAAGTAGAACAAGGTATGGTTATACAAACCCATAGCGAAAAAGTAATGCAAGCGAGAAGAAATATTCTGGACTTAATGATTTCAAATCATCCACTTGATTGCCTTACTTGTAAAAAATCAGGATCTTGTAGTCTCCAAAATTACTGCTATGAGTATGGAATTACTGAAGGGAGTTATAAAGGAGCTAAGAAAAACTATGCCATAGATGACTCTAATCATTTTTACATTAGTGATCAAAACAAATGTATACTTTGTGGTAAATGTGTGAGAGTATGTTCTGAGCTTCAAGGCACAAATGCTATTGGCCTTAGCGATAGAGGATTTATTACGAAAGTAGCTACTCCTTTTGATGAAGGACTATCGGAATCTAAATGCGTTTCTTGTGGGAACTGCGTATCTGTATGTCCTGTAGGTGCACTCGAACCTAAATCAAAAGAAATATTTAGACTATGGGAAACAAGGAAAGTAAGAACAACATGCTCATACTGTGGAGTAGGCTGTCAAATGGATTTGTTAGTGAAAGGCAATAAAGTAGTAGGAGTGGAGCCAGCAAAGGGGCCATCAAATAATGGTCTTTTATGTGTTAAGGGTAAATTTGCATATCCATTTATTAATCATCCTGACAGATTAAAAACTCCTCTTATAAAAAGAAACGGTAAGTTTGAGGAAGCTACTTGGGAAGAAGCATATGAACTTATAAGAGATAAAGTAAATGGAACAAAGAGTGAATATGGTGCAGATGTATTTGCAGGACTTACATCTGCTAGATGTACCAATGAAGAAAACTACTTGTTCCAGAAGCTATTCAGAGCAGTGATAGGTACAAATAATATAGATCACTGCGCGCGCCTCTGACACTCTTCAACAGTTGCAGGGCTTGCAACTACACTTGGAAGCGGAGCTATGACTAATAGTATTGAAGAGGTATTAAATAATGATGCAATGTTTGTAATTGGATCGAACACTACCGAAAACCATCCTATAATAGGAACATTAATTAAGCGCGCAAAGAAAAAAGGCGCAAAGCTTATTGTTGCAGATCCAAGAAGAATAGAATTAGCTGATTATGCAGATGTATTCCTTCAAATTAAACCAGGAACTAATATTGCTTTAATAAATGCTATGATGAATGTGATCATTGAAAGAGGATTACAAGATAAAGCTTATATAGAAGAAAGAACAGAAAACTATGAAGAATTAGAGAAAGCTGTTAAAGATTATACACCAGAAGCAGTTGCTGAGATATGCGGTGTCAATTCAGAAGATATAGTTAAAGCAGCACTTATCTACGCAGAAGCAGATAAAGCTGGTATATATTATGCAATGGGAATAACACAACATACTACAGGAACTCATGCTGTTATGTCTGTGTCAAATCTAGCACTACTCTGTGGAAATATTGGAAAAGAATCAGCAGGAGTAAATCCACTAAGAGGACAGAACAATGTTCAAGGTGCCTGTGATATGGGTGGACTACCAGCAGACTTAACAGGATATCAAAAAGTGTTTAAACCAGAAGTAATAGAAAAATTTGAAAAAGCATGGGATGCTAAACTCTCAACAAAAATTGGTTTGACTATTCCTGAAATTCTTGATGGGTCAGAAAAAGGTGAAGTTAAGTTTCTCTATATAATGGGTGAGAATCCAATGGTATCAGATCCAGATATAAATCATGTGAAGAAAGCTCTTAATAATCTTGATTTTTTAGTTGTACAAGATATTTTCTTAACTGAAACAGCTGAACTTGCTGATGTTGTATTGCCTGCAGCATCCTTCGCAGAAAAAGACGGAACATTTACTAACACAGAGAGAAGAGTTCAAAGAGTTAGAAAGGCAATAAACCCAGTTGGAGATTCAAAACCAGATTGGCAAATAATAATGGAGATTATGAATGAACTAGGATATACTAAGAAGTATAATAATCCTTCAGAAATAATGGACGAAATTGCATCTGTTACTCCATCATATGCAGGTATTAGCTATGACAGATTAGATGGAAATGGTATTCAATGGCCATGCCCAGACAAAAACCATCCTGGTACAAAGTATCTTCACAAAGCTTCTATAGCAAGAGGTAGAGGATTATTTATGCCACTAGAATACACAGTTAGTGCAGAAGTTGCAGATTCAGAATATCCATTTATATTTACAACAGGTAGAATACTATATCATTATCATACTAGAACTATGACAGGAAAAGTAGAAGGATTAAACGCGATATCTTCTGAATCCTACGTTGAAATAAATGAAGTAACTGCAATGAAACTTGGCATATCTGATGGAGAAAAGATAAAAATAGCTTCAAGACGTGGTGAAGTAATTACAATTGCAAAGGTCACTGATATAATAGAGGAAGGTGTACTCTTTATGCCATTCCACTTTGCGGAAGGTGCGGCAAACTATATTACTAACAGTAAACTAGATTCAATAGCAAAAATACCTGAGCTAAAAGTAGCCGCTGTGAAAATTCAAAAGTTAGGGAGCTGATATCTATGAAAAAGTACGAGCAAATAATGAGATATGCAATGCAGATGGAGCTTGATGGACATAACTTTTTTAAAGAGAAAGCTGAAAAGTTCAGTAATCCAACTACAGAAAAGTTATTTTTAGATTTAGCAGAAGTTGAAATGGAACATTATTATTTTATTAAAGAACAGCTTGATGAATACCTTGAAACAGATTCATTCAAAATAGACTCAGAAAAGTTCAATAGAGATGAAAGCAATATTTTTGAATCTAGAGAAAAATCTGAGCACATAGCTGAAACATTAAGGGAGTCTGATATACCAGATTTAACTGTGTTAAGAATGGCTTATCTAATTGAAAGGGATTATGCTGAGTTTTATAGAAAAGCAGCGGATAATGCTGATGATGAAATTGCAAAAGAAATTTTTGAAAAGCTAGCTAAGTGGGAAGATGGTCATGAAAAATTATTCAAATCAGAATATGATAGAAGAATGAAAGAATACATGAATCTTCCGTGGGGAGGATAAAATGTTTAGAGTTGGAATAATTACAGCCAGCGATAAAGGCTCAAAAGGTGAAAGAGAAGATTTAAGTGGCAAGGTTATTTCTGATATTTTAGAGAGAAAAGGATATATTGTTGAAAAGTATATAATTCTTCCAGACAATGAAGAGGATTTATCTAGAGAAATGATTCATATGTCTGATGATCTAAAGGTAGATTTAATATTAACAACTGGAGGAACTGGTTTTAGCAAAAGAGATGTGACTCCAGAGGCTACTATAAATGTTTGCGATCGAATGGCTCCTGGAATCGCAGAAGCAATTAGATACTATAGTCTAAGTATTACACCTAGAGCTATGTTATCTAGGGCTGTATCAGGAATCAGGAAAGACACATTAATTGTTAATTTACCAGGAAGCCCAAAAGCTGTAAAAGAAGCTTTAGATTATATTATTGATAGCTTACATCATGGACTTGAAATATTAACTGGTAGAACTGGTGAGTGTGCCAGATAGGTGATGCATATGGGAAACTTCGGTACTGCTGTTATATTGGCAGGTGGGAAAAGTGCTAGAATGGGCTTTGACAAGCAGTTTATAAAAATCAATGAAAGAAGGCTCATGGATAGTCTCATAAGTAAACTTAGACAGGAGTTTGATGAGATCATTATCGTGACTAATAAGCCTGAATACTATCAAGGTCTTAGCGACAAAATTATTAGTGACATAATAGTAGGAAAAGGACCTTTAAGTGGTATTCACGCAGGGCTAAATGAATCCTCAAATGAGCTTGTATACTTCATAGCATGTGATATGCCTAATATAAATATTGAATATATTAGATATATGAAGGAAAGAATTAGGAACTTAGATGCTTGTGCATGCATCACTAGGTTTGGGAATTGGATTGAGCCTTTTAATGCCTTCTATTCAAAGAAGCTAAAGAAAAAAATAGAAGAGCATTTATTAAACAATCGAAGGTCAATTAATTCTTTGTTAGATAAAGTAGAAGTACATTATATTAGAGAAGAAGATGCCAGAAAATATAGCCCTAATTGGGATATGTTCCTCAACTTAAATACGAAAGAAGATTTAAATGATTATCTAAATAATATAGTTAATAAATAATGAGGTAGGAAATATGAAGGACACAAAGAAAATTGAGATACTGAGAGTGAAGGGTAGCGATGTTTTAGAGGAAGAGGACATAGTAGTTTCAGAATATCCTTTTACAATATTTGTAAATGACGAAGAACTTATTACACTATTATGTAGCCCTAAGTCTCTCAAATATTTAACAATAGGTTTTCTTAGTTCGGATGGTTTTATTAACTCTACCTCAGACATTATTGATATTAAAATCGATAAAGAAAAAGGCATTTCATATGTAAAGATAAAAAATGAAAACTCCTTAATAGAAAAGCTATATGGGAAAAGAACTATAACATCAGGCTGCGGGAAAGGTACTCTTTTTTATAATGTGCTTGACTCATTTAAATCTAAAAAAATCAAAAATAAAATGTCTATTACATTAGATGAGATAAAAAATCTTGTAAAAAGTTTTAGTAAAAACTCAGAGCTTTTTTTAAGTACAGGAGGAGTTCATAGCTGCGCGTTATGTAATAACAATGAAATACTTATATTTGAAGAAGACATAGGGAGACATAATGCATTAGATAAAGTATTAGGAAGAGCATTGAATGATGATGTGAAATTAACTGATAAAATACTTTTAGTTAGCGGACGAATATCCTCTGAAATGCTTATAAAAACAGCTAAAAGAGAAATACCTATACTTGTATCTAGAGCAGCACCAACAAGCCTTGCTATAGAGTTGGCAAAAGAGCTTAATATAACTCTCATAGGCTTTGCCAGAGGAGAAAAAATGAATATCTACTCAAATTTTCCGAGCTTCAACTTCTAAAGCCAGTGGCCAAGAAGACTAGCCGATGGGTATAAGGAGAAATTCTTATGCCTCCCGTATTTGGAAAGGAAAGTTTTAATCTGTTGGCAACATATTTAATATATTTTTTGTCACCAGTTTAAAGCAGTCCTTTTGGACTGTTTTTTTTATGACCTAACCCGATTTCCTGAATGTTTTTATCAGGAAATCGATGGTAGGTCAAACGCAACGAGCACCAAATTTATGTGAGCGACAGCGAACAAATAAATTTGTACTGCGAGACTGCGGATTAATCCAAAAACAGAAATAGAAAGGTAATGTAAAAAGTTCTATGAAAAAATAAGAGTCAAAAAATAGTGCATCTAAAGCAAATTTCTAGTAGGTTCTCCCGCCACCCTTGACAAAAATAAGAAAATGCTAAAGAAAAATTAACAAGGGCGAAGGGAACTCAAAA
>NZ_JAWRHZ010000022.1:0-166616 GCF_040308045.1 Proteiniborus sp. | reverse complement strand
GTGTTCCATTTTATAAAGGGCATTTTCTACCCCTGAATACCCTGGCTTATCATCAAGGTTGAACACTATTACATTTTTAGATTCTTCTGCCTTCAGTACTGGCATCCCATAGATCGGTGTACCTTCTGCTGTATTTGCTGCTGGATTGACTACGTCAGACGCTCCTATTACTATTGCCACATCTGTTTCTTTGAATTTTTCATTCATTTCATCCATTTCTTTAAGCTTTTCATACGGTATATCTACTTCTGCCAATAGTACATTCATATGTCCTGGCATTCTACCTGCTACTGGATGTATTGCAAATTCCACTTCTTTCCCCTTTGACTCCAATAGATCAAACAATGTTTTCACTTGATTTTGTGCTTGAGCTACTGCCATTCCGTAACCTGGTATTATTATCACTTTTTTTGACTCTTCTATTATTTCTTCAATAGATTTCGCAATTGGTGCTTCTGGTGTTTTACTAGTTGTCTCTTCATCAATGCTTTTAACTTCATGTGAAGATAAACCTGTAGCACTTCCAACAGTTTTTTTACTTCGAGATGAACCGTTTAAAACATCAAGCAAGGATCTATTCATAGCTTTACACATAATTTGTGTAAGTATTAATCCTGAAGCTCCCACTATCGCACCTACTGATACTAGCAAAGGATCTCCAATTGTAAGTCCAGATATTGAAGCTGCAAGTCCAGAGAAAGAATTTAGAAGTGATATTGTAATAGGCATATCGCCACCACCAACTCTTAAAGCAAATACTATTCCGTAAGCAAGAGCAATCAATGCAATTAAAATTGAAATAGCTATGACAATTGAATTAGTAAATATTACTCCCAATATTATTAAAATCACTAAAGTTACAATAATAAGAGTTGAAATTATTTTATCTCCTGGCAATGATACAGGACGTTGAGAAATCTTTCTGTCTAGCTTACCTGCAGCTATGAGACTTCCACTTAAGGTTACTCCTCCTACAGCTAAAGCTAAAAGTCCAGAAAATTTATTGAAAATAGGCATATTACCATATCTTTCAGTAATCTCTACTAATGCAACAAATGCAGAGGCTCCACCGCCTAAACCATTTAATAAAGCTACCATTTGGGGCATCTGTATCATTTTAACCTTTTTAGCTAACAAAAGACCTAAAAGTCCTCCTAAAATTATCCCAGCCCACAATAATGGTATAGTAAGTATTTTATTATAGTACATTATACTCAATACTGCTAATAGCATGGCTAAAGCACTAATCATATTCCCTTTTCTTGCAGTTTTAGGGGAACTCATTAATTTTATTCCCCATAGAATTAATATAGATAAAGCAATAGAAATAATTTGATAAATCCCTATCATTTAGCTACACCCCATTATTTTTACTAAACATCTTTAACATTCTGTCCGTAACAACAAACCCTCCCAAAAGGTTAATAGTAGCAAATACTATAGCAATAAAACCCAGTATCTTGCTACCCTTTGCTACAGCAAAAGCAGTAGAAACTAAGGACCCTAAAATAGTTACTCCAGAAATAGCATTTGAACCAGACATTAGTGGAGTATGAAGTAAAGTAGGGATTTCCTTTATAATTTTATAACCTAGGTAAGACGCTATTACAAAAATAAGTATTAGTATCCACGCATCCATTCTTATTCACTCCTTATTTTAGACCCATCGCCTCTCTTGCGCCTTGATGAAGTAGCTCGCCATCCATAGTAACTAAAGTTGAAGCAATGATTTCATCTTCTCTATCTATTATGAATTGTCCATCTTTCACAAAAGCTGCAACTAAATTATATATATTTTTAGAAAACATCCAAGTAGAACTTGACGCCATCATTCCTGGAATGTTATTAGTACCATCAACAGTTACTCCATAATGTTCTGCAATTACTCCACTCTCTGAAAGTTCACAGTTTCCTCCTTGATCTATAGCAACGTCCATAATTACTGATCCTGGTCGCATGCTCTTAACCATCTCTTCAGTTATAACAACTGGTGCTAACTTTCCTGGAACTAATGCAGTAGCTATCACAATATCAGCATCAATTATAAGATCTCTTACTGCCTCACGCTCTTTTTCAATCCATTCTACAGGTAAGCTCTTAGCATATCCGCCTTTACCTATAGCTACTTCAGCAGGTACTCCTGGATCAAGAACTTTTGCACCTAGGCTTTTTGAATGTTCTATTGCGTCAGGTCTTATATCAACAGCAGTTACAACGGCACCAAGTCTCTTAGCTGTAGATACAGCTTGTAATCCTGCTACTCCAGTACCAATTACAACAACCTTAGAAGGTTGAATCATACCTACAGCAGTTCCTGTCATTGGAACAAATTTTGCAAGTTTATTAGCTGCTAAAAGCACACTCTTGTATCCTGCTACACAGCTCATGGAAGTTAAAGCATCCATAGTTTGAGCTCTAGATATTCTTGGAATCCCATCTAAAGTAAGACTAGTTGCTCCGCTCTTAGCTAATGATTTTATCATGTTATGATTCTTTGGAGCTGCAGGATGTAAGAATGTAATAAGTATTTGTCCTTTCTTTAGCATATCAACTTCATGTTTACCGATTTCTGAGTTAAATACTGGTTCTTTAACTTTTAATATGATATCTGATTGATTAAATAGTTCCTGTACATCAGCAATAATTTTGGCACCAACTTTTTCATAATCAGAATCTGGCATAAGTGAGTTTATACCTGCACCTTTTTCAACAAGGACTGTCGCACCATTTTGCACCATTTTCTCAACTGTCTCAGGTGTAGCAGAAACTCTTTTTTCACCTTTCATAATTTCCTTTGGAACTCCAATAGTTAATCCTTTAAATTGTGCATTTCCCATACTATTTAACCCCCTAATTTAATATTTTTATTTTTTGTAAATCTTTTCTTAATAGCTCGTTACTTCAAAGCTTTTGAAATAGGTTTTAAATAAAATGTAGAAATATAAAGTTAATAATGCAAACGTTATCAATTGCATTATATAACATTCCTTATAATGTTTACAAGACTTTAAAATTTTCTTAACAATCTACATATATAAAGAAAATACTCTTTTTCATAACTAAGCTAATTAAACATTTGTTAATACAAAAAAAACAGGTGTACCCACCTGTTTACATCAACGCTTTATTTAATTTCTTTATAGCTCTTTTTTCTATTCTTGATACATATGACCTAGAAATCCCCAGCATCTTTGCTATTTCCCTTTGGGTTTTACAGCCACCATTTAATAAGCCATACCTTAACTGAATTATAATCTTTTCTCTATCCTTTAAAACCTTATTCATTTTACAATATAATTTTTTGACTTGTATTTTTAAATCTACTTCATCTATTACTTCATCTGGCTCTGTTCCTAGGATATCTATCAAGGATAGTTCGTTACCTTCCTTATCCACACCTATAGGATCCTGAAGTGAAACTTCTGATTTTGTTCTTTTGCATGCACGAATAGTCATTAAAATTTCGTTATCTATACATCTTGCTGCGTATGTTGCTAGCCTAGTACCCTTACATCTATCAAATGTAGTTATTGCCTTTATAAGGCCAATTGTGCCAATAGAAATTAAATCGTCCACTTCTCTTCCTGTATTATGATATTTTTTTACTATATGTGCAACCAATCTTAAATTTCTCTCAACTAAAATATTTTTTGCATCTTCGTCTCCTTGCTCGTATAACAATAGATAATGCTCTTCCTCCTTCTGAGAAAGAGGCTTTGGAAAAGAACTACTACTAGAAACGTAGCCAACTAAAGGTAGAATAGGTTTTGTAACAAGAAGACCAAGGTTTGCTAACACTGCCACTAGCATTTAAGCAAACACCTCCATAATATTATGCGCTATAATTAATTATATGAAGATGTTTGGCTTTGTGTGCACGTACCACTTTAGTTTTAACCCTAAATTTCTATTTTTCAAATGTTAATTATTTATGTTTTTTATTCATTTCAATGCTGTAAATGCTTTTAGCAACTTCTTCAAAAATTGGTACCGAAGTCTTGCTACCAGAGCCTCCTTCCTCTATAAAAACTGTTAGAACGTATCTAGGATTTTTTCTTGGAAAATATCCCGAAAACCAAGCATGAGTGTTTTTTTTACCGTTTTCTGCTGACCCAGTTTTACCTGCTGCTCCACCGATATTTGACATGTCAATGTTCTTAGCAGTTCCAACATCTACAACGCCTTCAAGACATTTTTTTACTTGTTTACACAAATCTACTGGTAAAACTCTCTCTTCTTTTGCTCTCTCAACTTTCTTAACAAATTTCCCTTCTTCTGTGACAATACTATCTACAATTCCTATTTCTCGCTTGACACCATCATTTACAATAATCATCATCATATTAGATACCTGAAGGGGGGTAACTTCAATATTAGATTGCCCTATTGAAATGTTTCCAATTGAAGGACCTAACAACTCATCATTTTTAGGGAGATTTCCCCTTGATTCAATTAATATATTTTGGATCTTTTCTCCAAACCCTAGTTTTTTAGCCATATTTATAATTTTCTTAGCACCAACTTTTTGACCTATCTGTATAAAAACCGAGTTACAGGATTCAGAAAAAGCCTTATAAACAGTTAGCTCTCCATGTCCATCAGTATTATTGCATTTAATTTTAAAACTACCTAAGTCTACATATCCTTCGCAAATGAATGTATCATCTATGTCAGATAAATCCTCTTCAATGGCAGCAAGCAAAACAATGATTTTAAAAATAGAACCTGGTGGATAAGCTACCTCTATTGCTTTGTTGTAGAAGTCCATATCATCACTATTAAAATTTGCTTTTATATTATTTTGATTTAGATTTGGTCTACTTGCCATTGCTAAAATATCGCCTGTTTCAACATCTGTGACTACTATGGCTCCATTTACCTTTCTAGCATCCATGACTCTTTCTACTGATTTTTGCATGTCTATATCTACAGTTAACTTTATACTATTAGTGACGTACCTTTTTTCACTAATAGCTTCCGTATCATTTAGACCTGGAATAATTCTTTGCTTTCCATCTACGGTTACATATTTAATCCCCGAAGTTTCATTCATTTTCAGAATATCATCGTATTCTTTTTCTATTCCATATTCGCCGATATTTTCACTTTCTTTTATATAACCTATTACATGCGCAAGTAAATTACTTCCATCATATCTAATTATCCTATCTTCTATAACTATACCTTTTATAAAAGTATTATCTTCAACTACTTCGCCTAACGGTATTTCAACAATTCTATTATTAGATTTTTTTATTATTTCTATATCTTTTTCCGAAAGATTAAAAGTCTCTTTTATACGCTCTAAGATCTGACTATCTTTTAGCACTACATCTCTAAATATATAAATTGTTTTTTCAGCTGTATTATTTGTTAACTGAATGTTATTTCTATCAAATATATTACCTCTGGCTGGAGAAACTCTAATTTCTCTAATGTGTTGTTTTTCTGCCTCATGTCTATATTCTTGTCCCTTAACTAATTGAATCCAAAACAATCGAATTACAATCATTATAAAAGCCATAATAAAAAAAACGATTATTTTCATTGCTCTATTATTAATACTATTTTCAGTCTTCTTATCCATAAAAACACCTCCATAAAAGCTTATAGGATAATTATTCCCAACTTATTATGGAGGTATAATGATTTAAATATTGTTTTCTGCTTTTTTCGAAATAATTGATCTAACTTTTGTAACCATTAGATCAATAGCTACCTTATTGTATCCACCTTCAGGAATGATAATATCTGCATATCTTTTACTTGGTTCTATAAACTGCATATGCGCTGGCCTTACAGTAGTCATATACTGCTCAATAACTGAATCTAAAGTCCTTCCTCTTTCTTTGATATCTCTAGTTATTCTTCTAATTATTCTTACGTCTGAATCAGTGTCAACGAATATTTTAATATCTAGTAATTCTCTAATTCTCTCATCATCAAGTATCAAAATTCCTTCTAGAATAATTATATCCTTTGGATAAACAACTATACTTTCTTTTCTTCTTGTATGTTCTTCAAAGTTATAAATAGGTTTTTCAATAGGATTTCCATCCATTAAAGACTTTAAATGCTCTATAAGTAAATCATTATCAAATGCAAAAGGATGATCATAATTAGTCTTAATTCTCTCTTCGAATAGTAGGTGACTTTGATCCTTGTAGTATGAATCCTGCTCAATAATGACAATGTTTTTTTCTGGTAGCGAGCAGAAAATTTCCATTGCAACAGTACTCTTTCCTGAGCCAGTACCTCCTGTAATGCCAATTAAAATCGGTCTGTTCAAAACTATCATTCCTTTCTAGATTTTCTTAAAATATCCCAAGTCTCAACAGGCTTATCCATTTTAATTTTTATAATCTGTTGCGCATGAGGAGCAACCTCAATTTCATTATCATCTTTGTCCCACATTTTTTCAATTACTTGATTAAAATGTTCTTTATTTGGTCCAAAAACCTCAATTTCATCACCAGCAAATATTCTATTTCTTTGTTCAATTGTTGCTATACCTGTGTCATAGTTATAATCTAATACTAATCCAACAAAATCATATGTCCTTATATATGAACTACTAGCATATAGTTGCTCATTGCCAGTTGGTTTTTTAAAATAAAAACCCGTTGTATGATCTCTATGACTTGCTTTTTTTATTTCCTCAAGCCATTTTTCATCATATCTATAATTCAATGGATCAGCTAAATATTCATCTATTGCCATTCTATATGATCTTACTACTGTGGCAACATAGTAAGGGCTTTTCATCCTGCCTTCAATCTTCAAACTTTTAATTCCAGCACTAATTAATTCTGGTATGTGTTCTATTGTGCAAAGATCTTTTGAATTATATATATATGTTCCTTTTTCATCTTCATAAATTGGATAATATTCGCCTGGTCTTTTTTCCTCAACTAAATTATACTTCCATCTACAAGGCTGAGCACATTCACCTCTGTTTGCATCTCTATGTGTCATATAATTACTTAAGAGACACCTTCCAGAATAGGATATACACATTGCACCGTGAATAAATGTCTCAATCTCTAATTCGGGTGGTATTTTTTCAATAATTTCCTTAATTTCGTCTAAAGATAACTCTCTAGCTAATACTATCCTTCTTACTCCTAACTTGTGCCAAAAAATTGCTGATAAGTAATTTGTTGTGTTAGCTTGAGTACTAAGATGTATCTCCATGTTTGGTGCAATATCTTTTACTACCGATACTACACCAGGATCAGATACAATAACAGCATCTACACCAATTTCGTCTAAGGTTTCAACATATTCTGGTAATTCACTTAAATCTTCATTATGTGGAATGATATTTAAAGTTACATATACTTTTCTTCCTCTTGAGTGGGCAAATTCTAAGCCTTCTTTAATCTCATCAATAGTAAAATTCTTTGAAGAAGCTCTAAGACCAAAAACTTCTCCACCTAGGTATACTGCATCCGCACCATATGCTATAGCTATTTTTAGTTTTTCTAAGTCTCCAGCCGGAGCTAAAAGCTCAGGTTTATTCATCCTTTTTTACCTCCTTTTTATAAGTTATAGCAACACCATCTCCTATCGGTATAACGCTTGATTCAAAAGCATTATTACTAGTGATATAATCTAAATAATTTCTCATCCTTTTAACTATAGTTTTTTTTCTTCTTACAATTAATTCGTCACTAGCTACCATTCCTTTATACAGAACATTGTCTGATACAATAATTCCTCCATGAACTAAGTTTCTTATGCAATGTGGAAAAAACTCCATATACTGCCCTTTCGCAGCATCTATAAAAATAAAATCAAAATCATCATTTATGGTTGGTAGTACTTCCTCAGCTTCACCTTTAATTATCTTTATCATACTAGAATATCCATTATCTTGTATGTTCTTATTCGCAATGCTTATCATATCATCTCTTTTTTCAATTGTAGTCACTTTCCCATTGCTTTCCATTGCGCTAGCCATTACTAATGCAGAATACCCTATTGCAGTTCCAATTTCTAATATTTTTTTAGGTTTGGAGATTTTAATCAATACCCTTATGAGCTGTGCAACTTCTGGATGAATTATTGGTACATGATTAAGCACAGCATACTTCTCAATCTCCAAAAGAAAATTATCCTTTATTGGAATAAGATTTCTTATATATTCTTCTATACTACTTTCATTTATATTGCTCAATAGACTCTCTCCTTGTTGTAAAAAGTCACAAATAATACGTGGGTAAAGTCTCCACGTATTACCTATTTCTAAAAATATTCTGTCCAACAATACTAATTAAAATACTTATACCAGTATCCCTACTATTGCTGAAACTTTTAACCTATATGTTAATTTTATAAAGTTAAATCTATTTCTTTTTTCGTATTCTATTTATTGCTTTTAAATGTTCCTCATACGTTACGCTAAAAGTATGAGTACCTGTCTCATCCTCATTGAATACAAAATATTTATAATCCACATCAGCAGGGGTAACTGCAGCCTTTATTGATTCTATTCCCGGAGAAGCTATTGGTCCAGGTGGTAAACCTTGATTAATATAGGTGTTATAAGGTGATTCAATTAAAGTATCAGCATTTGATAATACTGGTTTTCTTTCACCTAGAATATATTGAACAGTAGCGCAAGATTGTAGCATCATTCCAGTTTCCAGTCTATTATGAAAAACGCCAGATATTATTTCTCTCTCACTTTCAGCTCTGCCTTCCCTTTCAATAATCGAAGCTAGAGTAACAACTTGATTTAAATTTAGGTTCAATTCTCTAGCCTTTGATTTTATTTCGTCAGTATATAATTTGTCAAATCTACTTAACATTTTTCTAATAATGTCCTTCTCACTTGCATCAATATATATTTCATATGTGTCAGGATATAGATAACCCTCAAGAGATAAATCTTCTGGAACTTCTTTCAAGAACTCAAATTCTGATGAAAAATTAGAAACCTTTGAAGTCAATTCGAGAAAGACTTTCATATCAGCTATACCCATATCACCTAATCTTTCTGCGATCTGTTTTAGCTCAAATCCTTCTGGTATAGTAAAGATAATAGAGTCCTTAGCAATTCCTCCTGATACAAGCTTCTTCATAATTTCTTCCTGCGTCATTCCATTATTTAGAGTATATTTTCCTGCCTTGAATTTCCCATCCATTTCATCATATTTAGCAAATATCCTGAAAATCAATTCATTTTTTATAAGATTACTGTCTTTTAAAATTTTCGCAATGCCACTTGTTGATGCACCCTTAGGTATTGTTATCTGTATTTCCTTAATATTTTCTATTGCAACTGGTTGCAACTGGTTGTCCACAAATATTTTAATGCTTATTACTGCTATTAGAATAACAAATAATATAACAGTAAAAAAGTAAAGCAAAACAGGCTTTTTACTTCTTTTTTTATTATTTCCAATAATCTGGGTCATAGCTCTCCCCCTTTTACTCAATTGTTTATTAAATTATACAATACTTACTATTTCAAATACAAGGAGTATAAACAAAAATCAACAATTAAGTACATTTTTTTACAAGTTCACATAATAATATTATGTGAACTTGTAGGTTCTTATTAAAAAATATTAATTATAACAACTTTTCTTCATTCTCTGATATGCGTATAATACTATATTGCCAAATAAGCCAACAGCAATTAATTCTCCAGTTCCTATACCAACGGCTACTGCCCAGTAAGTCATTTCAGGGAAAAAAGATGATACCCAAATTGATACT
Source organism: Proteiniborus sp. (assembly GCF_040308045.1). Taxonomy (NCBI): domain Bacteria; kingdom Bacillati; phylum Bacillota; class Clostridia; order Eubacteriales; genus Proteiniborus; species Proteiniborus sp. The sequence continues at coordinate 156,890 of NZ_JAWRHZ010000022.1, read as the reverse complement.
AGTAGGGCATTCAAAATAACTGGAGGTAAAATACCTAAAAATTTACTAGGCATCTTGCTAGTTAAATATGCAGAAACTAGCGTTATTAGGCTTCCTCCTACAACATCAATAAGTCCATATCCTGAGGAAAAAGTAAGTATTAGATTTGCAATAAAACAGCCAACAAAAACCCCTGGGATAGCTGCCGCTTCTACTAAAGGCAACAACACCAATGCTTCTGCAATTCTAACTTGTATAGGTCCAAAGGCAAGTTGCCCTAGTGGGATTTCAATTATTACTAAAATGACGTATAATGCTGCAATCATTCCTGCTTTTGATAAATATTTTGTATTCATTCTTTTCCTCCTTGCATAAAAATTGTTACTAACTAAAGAGAAGTCGTAGTAAATACTACGACTATTACACTTCCATAATAATTGGAAGAATCATTGGGTTTCTTTTAATCTTTTCATAAAGGAAATTTCTTAAAGCATCTTTAATATTTGATTTCAGTGTAGCCCAATCAGTAATTTTATTTTTTTCGCATTCAATTAAAACTTCTCTTACAATCATTCTAGCTTCTTCCATTAAATCTTCTGATTCTCTTACATATACAAAGCCTCTAGATACTATATCTGGTCCTGATATTACACTTCCATCTTGTTTACTTATGGTAACCACTATAACAATGAGTCCATCCTCTGAAAGATGTTTTCTATCTCTTAATACAATATTTCCTACATCACCAACACCGAGTCCGTCTACTAATATATTTCCTGCAGGTACACTCCCAGCTATAACTCCACTATCTTTAGAAAACTCTACTATAGAGCCATTTTCAGCAATAAAGATATTTTCCTTTGGCATTCCTAGTTCACTAGCTAAGCTAGCATGTCTTTTTAAATGTCTGTATTCACCATGTATTGGAATAAAAAACTTTGGCTTCAGTAAACTATGCAAAAGCTTTAATTCTTCTTGACAAGCATGACCTGAAACGTGTACATCAGCCAATGATTCATAAATCACATTAGCACCTTTTTTAAATAACTGGTTAATAACCTTTGATATTGTTTTTTCATTGCCCGGAATTGGACTAGCAGAAATAATCACTAGATCTCCTGGCATCAACTCCATCTTTCTATGATCTGAAGAAGCTATTCTTGCTAATGCAGACATAGGTTCACCTTGACTACCAGTAGTAATAACCACTATTTTATTATCAGGATATCTATTCATATCATTTATATCAATTAATGTACCCTCAGGTACATCCAAATAACCTAATTCTGTAGCTACTTTAACTACATTTACCATGCTCCTACCAGATACAACAACCTTTCTATCAAATAGAACGGCAGAGTTTATTATCTGCTGTACTCTATGGATATTAGAAGCAAATGTAGCTACAATGATTCTTTGCTTAGCAGTCGAAAATATATCATTAAATGTATCTCCAACTGTTTTTTCTGACATTGTGTATCCAGGTCTTTCTACATTAGTACTATCAGCTAATAATACAAGAACGCCTTTCTGTCCTATTTCTGCAAATTTATGAAAATCCATTACTTCTCCATTAATTGGTGTATAGTCAATCTTAAAATCCCCAGAATGAACTACTATTCCGACAGGTGTATGGATAGCCAAAGCTACAGAATCAGGTATACTATGACTAGTTCTTATGAATTCAATATTAAATTGACCAAGTTTTATGCTCTGAGATGGTTTTACTACGTTCAAAATGGTATTATTAATATTATGCTCTTTAATCTTGTTCTCCACAAGTCCAAGAGTAAGCTTAGTTCCATATATAGGTATATTAATCTTTTTAAGAACATAAGGCAATGCTCCGATATGATCCTCATGTCCATGTGTTAATATAATACCTTTTATTTTTTCCCTATTTTTTAATAAGTATGTTATATCAGGAATCACTACATCTATTCCTAGCATTTCATCTTCAGGAAAAATCAATCCACAGTCAATAATTATGATATCTTCTTCATATTCTATTACTGTAATGTTCTTACCTACCTCATATAACCCTCCTAAGGGAATTATTTTCAATTTTGATGATTTTTTTGCCACCTTATCACTCTCCTTTTAGTTTCTCGCATAGATATATAATTAAAAGCCCACGCTCAAATAATTTTATTTCATATCTCAATACCAATTTTATTTATTTCTTATTCCATCTATTATTATTCTGTCCATAAAACCATTAAAAATTTCAAAGAGTCATAGCATACAGAAACCATTATAATAACTTTTTCTTGATTAAGTAGGATAGTAATATTATATAGTTATAAAAAAATAAATCCCAAAATGGGATTTACTATTTACAATCTTTACAATAACCAAAAAACTTTACATTATGATCTAAAACTCTAAAATTTTTCTGTTTTTCGATTTCCGATTCAAGATTTTCAAGTAAGTCCAATTCAACTTCTAATACTTTACCACAATTTAAACAAATAAGATGATGATGTTGGTGGTCATTAGAAGCAGAACTTAGTTCATATCTACTACACCCATCATTAAAATTGAGCTTATATATAATATTTAATTGTTCAAATAGCTGTAGTGTTCTATAAACAGTAGCAAGACCAATTTCAGGATATTTATCTCTTACACTATCGTATATTTCTTCGGGGCTCAGATGTCTACCGTTATTCTCTAAAATAACGTCTAGTATAACCCTTCTTTGTGTTGTAAGTTTATATCCTTTTTCTTTAAGTTTTATTTTTAATTGGTCAAAGAAATTATCATCCATCGTTCCACCTGCTTAATTACTTTCTAATATATAGTCTATTATTATAGCATGTAAAAGTCAACAAATATGTAAATATTTATTGACGATTTCACTAATTAATGGCCCTAAAAAAGGTTTATTATAGCATTTCATCTACAATAGCTTCATATACAGAAACTGCATTTTCAAGTTCTTCTTCGTCTTCTATATTAACTAACACAAAATCTCCATTCTCATCATATTCGATTCTTAATATATATGCTCCATCTTCTGATTCTTCTTTTGTTAGTGGAAACAATACTGCATATTCATCTTCTTCAATATCAAATGTAGCCATGACTTCAAACTTCTGTTCCTTACCATTATCATCTATTAACGAAATAATGTTATCATCTTTCGACATGTTATCATTCTCCTTTCTTATATTTTTCTAGATAAGAATTTAAAATATACGTTGCAGCTACCTTATCAATAATATCTTTTCTTTTTTTTCTACTTACATCAGCATCAATTAGCAATCTTTCTGCAGATACTGTAGTTAACCTTTCATCCTGTAATATGACCTCATTATTGAATTTTTCTTTGAACTTATCTACAAACTTTAGGACTTTTTCTCCTTGTGGTCCAATAGTGTTGTTCATGTTTTTTGGTAATCCAATTACTACTTCTTTAACATCATACTCATTAATTAATTTAGCCAATTCAGCAAAATCACTTTTGATGCCTTTTCTCCTTATGGTGGTAATTCCTTGAGCAGTAATTCCTAAGGGATCACTTATTGCTACCCCAATAGTTTTATCTCCCACATCTAGTCCCATTATTCTTTTCATATATTCCTCCGATTAAATTACTTTTATACAGAACTCTGGACAAACTCTCGCACAATAGCCACAAAAAACGCATTTTCCAGCAACTGGAACTGCCTTGTTATTGACTAACTGAATTCCGCCATTTTTACAAGTTTTTACACACGAGCCACATCCTATACACCAATCTGCAATTTGAAGCTTTCTTTCTTTCTTTTTTAATCTTTGTTTTATATCATTAGGTATATACCCATAATTTATTAAACTTACATCTGCATCTACTTCGTCCTTGCTTTGCATTCCCATAGCAAATGAGTGTAAATAAGGTATTTTCCTCACAAAGTCTACTGCTTCCTCCACATTTTTAATTAGATGTCCTCCACCTAATGGCTTCATCCCATAAATACCCTTTCCACAATCATAGGATACTTTTAGTGCATCTATCATTTGCTCTACAGTTCCATCCTGTATTCCAATTCCTTCCTTGTTTATTATTGGAAATATCACTTCGATTTCATTATATTTATTAGCTGCTGTTACTGCTTCTATTCTATGAGTAGATATGCCTATGGCTCTTATAATTCCTTTTTCTTTAGCTCTTATAAAATATTCTATGGCTTCATAGTGCCCTCGAATTGTATGCTTACTTTCCTGTTCATGTAATAGAAAAATATCTATATAGTCAGTTCCTAATTCATTTAAAGCTTTTGATAAGCTTTTTTCAGCTGTTTCATTAGAATAAGAATATGATTTTGTTGCTATAACAATATCTTTTCTGTTAACTGTTTTTAGCGCCTCTTTAATATGTTGATAATTATTATATATTTCTGCAGTATCTATAAAATTTATGCCTTTCTCAAAGGCGTAGCTTATTATTTTAGCACCTTCTGAGATACCTAAATTTGCTTGTAGAGGGCCAATGGTTAATGACCCAAAGCACAACTCAGATACTTTTATCCCTGTATTGCCTAATATCCTATTTTCCACTGTTTCATCCCCTTATATTTCTGTCATATCCTCTAATGAATAATACATTAAAATAGCTAGCAAATATGTATTCGAAATAGCTGCTAAAAGTACTCCAGAATCATTTACTAATAACCCTATGATGTTACCTATTAGCACACTAATAAGCCCAATTAAAAAAATTCTATTATTTTGAATGATTCTAGTTATTTGTTTCTTACAACCTAATATCATAAAAACTTCTGCTAAGACAGTTGTTAATAACACTTTTGACCATATAGAGCTTCTTATTAGCTTTATATTCATCTGAATCTTTCTTAGTATAATACTCACTATTGACATAGGTCCGTTGTTAATAATCTCCATAAGTGTTCTACCTAAATGCGTGGGATTGGGATTAATATAAATATCGATTATGCCAATAACTAAAATAAATAACAAAACAATAATACCAATTAAAATAGATTTTTTCAAATCAATCTTAATTTTTAAAAATTCTAACAAAAAAATTATAGATGCAAATAATACGGAAATAGTTCCTCCTACATTTGCTCCTAAATTTGGATGAGAAACACAGAAAACTGTAAGCGGTAATAGCAATAGAAAGAATTTGTTTCCTTTTGTCCTTTCCATATAAAAAGTAGTAAGGAAAACCATAGCAGGTAAAATGATGCCTACTAATTCATTCCCAATTCCAAAATATCTAGCTCCTATAATTGGATCATAACTTAGTACTGAATATTTTAGAAGATTACCTCCTAATAATAAATCTATCACTAAAGCTAAATAAGTTATAGTTAGCAAAGTAATAATTTTATTATTATTCTTAATAAAACGCAAAACAATCAATATTCCTACTGTCATTAAAAAAGAAACTATAAAAAACGCATAAGAATTCGTCAAATCAAAGACTGCAATTAATAAAAAAACAAGTGGTAGAGTTAATATTAATAAAAGTAAAGACTTTATCGTTCGAGTTATTCTATTAATAAAAATCCCTTTCATAAACATTGCAAATATCCCTAGTATAATAATAGCTATAACTAAGATGCTATAAAAATTTAGATACGGTGCTCTAAGTCTTGAGACCATATTAGTTCTGTTATTAAGATGATTAATAAATGTTGTTTTATCGTTAGTAACTGCAGTAGTTATCACATGACCAACAAAAAAGTTATTATCTGCATTTATGTAATTTGTAATAGTTGGTGCAATATCAATGTTAGCTACTATACCAATTCTTCTAGTTGTTCCCGATGTTAACATTCCTTTATGTTCTCCTCCATCCCAAATTACAAGTGGAGAAAGTTTGCTATTATCTATTCTGTCTTCCGGAGAATTTGGGCTAACAACCATTAACATAGACTTATTATCAATAACTTCCTTCATTAGTTTCCCAATAAATTCATCAATATCTCTTAATATTATTTTTCTTTTCTCAAAAAAAACATCATCAGAAAGATTACTGCTATAGTAGCTTAGTCTATTTAAATCTCCTGTTTCAATAACAAAAAATGAAGCATCTGTTTTTTTATCTTTTATTTCACTTAACATTTTATTAAAATCAGTTTTTAGACCAAAAGGATAACTATTGTCACTAGTAAGGATATCATCGATGTTCCCGAAATCTAACAATCCATTGCTATCCATTCCAATAAGACAGTTGGTTCTAATAAAACTATCAGCAGTATCTGAATTACCAAATACTGCTGTCTTATGGCTACTATTATGCAAATTATCTCCCAAAGCACCTATTACAGAATTATAATTTTTATTATTATTTATACTATTAAGCCTGTTTATTTCAATATTAGCTATATTATACGCTTTTGCAGACTTGCCTGTTCTTCTCTCGTAAATACTCTGGACTTCCTTGTCCAAATTAAAAAAAGTCGCAGTATCATAGCTTGAATAAGCCTTAGATGAAGCATTGATAGTAATGTATCCCTCAGCCCCCTTATATCCATTGACACCTCTTGTATTCATAAGCCCGATGCTTCCATCGTCAATTATAGTTTTTAGATTATTCATATAGTCAATATCATACAAAGACAGTCTATTAATTATAACCATATAAACTTTTTTGTCATAGGTAACATTATCATCTGCATATGTAATTGATGAAAACATTATAAATAAAAATAAAATAAAACAAACTATGCTTTTCTTCTGTAAACCGCTCAGCAATTAGACCTCTCCTATTATTTTTTTTCTAAATATTTCTTTAGTATTTCCTCTAGAAGTTCATCTCTTTCTAGTTTTCTAATAAGTGTTCTTGCATTATTATGACTTGTTATATAAGTAGGATCTCCGGACAATATGTACCCTATTATCTGATTTATTGGATTATAGCCTTTTTCTTCTAATGCTTCATAAACTGAAAACAATATTTCTTCAGCTTTACTTCTATTATCCTTAGAGACACTGAATTTCATTGTTTGGTTAATGCTGTTCATGAAAACACCCCCTTATATATTTATATCATATATTTTTAATTGTATACACATATTTATTAAAATTCTACCTAGTGGTATCAAAACATAATAGAAATATACTATCTAAATTATAGAAATGTTTGCTCAACATTTCTATTTTGTTTCCTTGGTTCATATATTGTACAAATCCACTAGGTAGCTTTAATAAATAAACTACTTAAGCTGAGATATTACAATATCTTTTACTATACTCAAAGCTTCATCTACTTTTGAAGGATCTTTACCACCAGCTTGAGCCATATCTGGTCGTCCACCTCCACCTCCACCAGCTATCTTTGCAACTTCTCTGACTATGTTACCTGCGTGTATTCCCTTGCTTGTTAAATCTTTAGTTGCCATTGCTACAAATGAAACTTTATCTTCTAGTACTGATCCAAAAACAATTAACACAGAGTTCATTGAATCTCTTGTTTTGTCTCCTAATTGTCTAAGGCTGTTCATATCCATTCCATCAATTCTTTTGCTTATGACTTTAACTCCATTAATATCCATGCTTTCATTAATTATATCATCTAGTTTAGACATAGCCAAATCTGATTTTAATTTCTCAACTTCTTTTTCTAAATGTCTTATTTCGTCAGCTACTTGTTGTGCTCTATTTATTATGTCCTTTCTATTCGATTTTAGAATATCTGAAATTTGATTTATCTGAGTATCGATATCAGCAAAAAATTCATATGCCTTTTTCCCTGTAATAGCTTCTATTCTTCTTACTCCAGAAGCTACACCAGATTCACTAATTATCTTAAACATGCCTATCTGACTTGAATTAGAAACATGTGTACCTCCACATAATTCCTTACTATATTCTCCAATTTTAACTAATCTAACTACATCTCCGTACTTTTCATCAAATAAAGCTGCTGCTCCTTGTTTTCTAGCCTCATCTAAAGATGTCTCAATAGTATTTACTTCAAGTCCTTCAAATATCTTATTATTAACGATTTCTTCAATTCTATCAATGTCTTCTTTTTTTATAGCTTCAAAATGAGTAAAATCAAATCTTAACCTTTCTGGCATTACTAAAGAGCCTGCTTGATTCACATGTTCACCAAGAACCTCTTTTAAAGCTTTATGAAGTAAATGAGTTACTGAGTGATTTCTGGCAGTCGATAATCTTTGTGATTTATTTATTTCTGCATGAACTTCAGCACCATTACTTAATGTTCCTTCTAGCACTTCTACAAAATGTAAAATCTGTCCAATATTATTTTTCTTTGTATCATCTACTTTGGCAACAAAATCATTTCCCTTTAACAATCCAGTGTCACCAACCTGACCTCCTCCTTCTGGATAAAAAGGAGTTTCATCTAATAATATTATACCCTTTTCATTAGTACCTAATAATTTTTCTGAATTTCCTTCCTTTAAAACTTCAACTATTTTTGAACCTAGGCTAGTTTCAGTATATCCACTAAATTCGGTCTTGAGCTTAGTATCTATTGGTAGCAAGCTATCTTTACTCCAAGCTTGATTATCTCCTTCTTCTCTTGCTTTTCTAGCTCTCTCTCTCTGTTTTTCCATTTCTGTGTTAAACCCATCTTCATCTACTGATAAATTATGTTCTTCTAGTATTTCTTTAGTTAAGTCAAGAGGAAAACCATAAGTATCATACAGTTTAAAAGCCATTCCTCCGCTTAATACTTTTTCATTGTTTTCTATAATATTTTCAATGTATTCATTAAGTATGTTTATTCCTTGATCTATTGTTTCTTGAAATTTCTCTTCTTCAATCTTTATTATTTTTTGAACATGAGGTAGCTTATCAATCAAATCAGGATATGCCTCTCCCCATAATTTAGCTACTGTAGCCACTAAAGTACTTAAAAAATCATTTTCTATACCTAAAAGCTTCCCATGTCTAGCAGCTCTTCTGATTAATCTTCTTAGAACATAACCTCTTCCCTCATTACTTGGCAATACTCCATCAGCAACTAAAAATGTCATAGCTCTAATATGATCAGTAATTACTCTTATGGACATATCTTTCTTTTCATTTTCTCCATAGGTAATTCCACTTACTTTCTCAACCTTATTTAACAGTTGTTTAATTACATCAGTATAAAATATGTTTTCTGCATTTTGCATTACTGCAGATATTCTTTCAAGACCCATACCAGTGTCTATATTAGGATGTGGAACTGGATTATAATTGCCTTTTTCATCTTTATCAAATTGTGAAAAGACAAGATTCCAAACTTCTACATACCTATCACAATCACAACCTGGCTTACAACTTTCACTACCACATCCATATTTTTCTCCTCTATCCACATATATTTCAGAACAAGGTCCACATGGTCCTACTTCAAGTTCCCAAAAGTTATCCTCTTTTCCCAATTTTACAATTCTGTCAGATTTAATTCCTATGTGCTTATTCCAAATTTCATATGCCTCATCATCTTCTTCATAGATAGATACCCATAGTTTCTCAACTGGTATCTCCATTCTTTCAGTCATAAATTCCCATGCCCATTCAATTGCTTCCTTTTTAAAATAATCTCCAAAAGAAAAATTACCTAGCATTTCAAAAAAAGTAGCATGTCGAGCTGTTTTACCTACATTTTCAATGTCTCCAGTTCTAACGCACTTTTGACAAGTAGCCATCCTTCTTCTAGGTGGTTCTTGAGCACCTGTAAAATATGGCTTCAAAGGTGCCATACCTGCATTTATCAGTAATAAGCTTTTGTCGTTCTTAGGCACTAATGAAAAACTTGGTGCAACTAAATGCTCTTTTTCACCAAAAAATTCCAAAAATTCTTTTCTAATTTCATTTAGTCCTACTTTTTTCATGTTTTTCTCTCCTCTCAATAAAGTATTTAAAAATAAAAAAACCCATCCCTATATCCAAACTTAGGGACGAGTTTACCCGCGGTACCACCCTACTTACTAAAACCTAGCCTCTCGATAAGATAACGGATAAACCGGGAACCTCTACAAAACTTTCAAGGATCCAACTCCAGGGTTGCTTCAATATTCTCTCCTAAACGCCTTCCAGCCATGAGCATTCTCTCTATAAGGTTTGAAATATTTACTAATCCCTTTCATAGCCATTTATATTAAATTTTACATTAAGTTTTCATTAAATACATTATATGCTGAGTTATTCTATAGATAGGATTATAGTTTAAAAGCCGTATTTTGTCAATACAGGTTATATTCGAGAAATTTTATCTATTATAAAACCTGAAGTTACCTTTATAACTATTGCTACAGGAATTGCAAAAATCATTCCAACAATTCCAAAGTAACTTCCCCCTATTAATAATGCTAACATAACTCCTACTGGGTGAATTCCAACACTATCTCCAACAATTTTAGGTTCTATAACATTGCACTCTATTTGCTGAATAATTATAAAAGAGATAATAACCCATAGTGCTTTTAAAGGACCTTTTAATATTGCAAACACTAATGCAGGAACTATACCTATTATAGGCCCAAAATATGGGATTATATCTGCTATACCAGCAACTAAGCCAATAATTATGGCAAAATCTACACCTATTAGTAGTAACGCAATTGAAGTTGATATCCCAACAAATGCACAAACAAGCAATTGTCCTCTAACAAATTTTCCTAGAACTTTATCAACTTCTCTCACAATCTGCATTATATCGTTTCTTAGATTTTTAGGAATTATAAGAATTATCTTTTTCTTAAAATACTCCTTATCCTTCAAAAAATAAAAAGTTAGAATTGGTACTATAATAAAACTTATCATTTTTGGAAATATACCAATTAAAGAGTTAGTAATATTTCTTAAATAACCAAGAAGTAATGCTTGAACATCTCTAAGATTTTCTAAAAATATCTTTTTTACTTCTTGAAACCCCGGTGGTAATTTGTCTAGATGCTTAGAATACTTTACAAAAAAATTATTAAAGTAATCATATGTCTTATTAAAATAGCTAGGCATTAGCTTTACTAAGTTTTCAAATTCACTAAATACCTTTGGTACAAGAGACAATGAAACTATAACAATAATAGTTATTAGAAATAAATATACTATCAATATGCTATAGGATCTTTTAATCCCTTTTTTTTCTATTAAGTTAACTAACGGATTAAGCAAATAAGATAATACTATAGAATAAAACGTTAACAATAATATTTTAGTAATCTTGCTAGGACCTTTAAACAAATTATATAAAATAACCATAAGAAAAATTGTAATGGAAGTAATAATTATTTTTCTAGGTAGAAAATGAAGTCTTTTTTCAGGCTTTACATATTTGTTACCAATATTTATTAAAAAATATATAAATAACCCAATTAGTATCGTTATAAATATATTTTGTAAATAATCACTTAATCTTAACAAATTGTCCATAATATGGCTCTCCTGATGTGAATTAAAGGCAGCTAAGCTGCCCTATTAAAGTAATCCTATGTTGCTAACAACATTTGACATTATTCTTTTACTAGCCTTCATCATCCTTCTTCTTTGTCTTGGACTCATCTTTGTAACTGCATACATCCCTGCTGTAGCACCTATTAGACTACCTGCTACAATTCCTGAAAAAAATCTTCCTTTCATATTTTCACCCCTCTTTAAAGATTCTCTATACTTAGTTTGATACAAATCCCTAAAGTAATTCTAGAAGTTTTTTGTAATCTTCCTTATATCTGTCAAATAAACTTTTCGTTTCGTTTGAAACAATGACTGAGTTCTCTCCAAAAACTATTCCTGTAGTATAAGGTAAAACGTTTCTTCCTTCTTTTATATCTTGGATTAATCCATCTGTAAGAATAAACCCAATAATCTTTCCTTTTTCTTCATCTATTAGAATATCTTTAATATGTCCCAAGCTTTCACCTTCTTCAGTTAATACTTCTTCCTCAACTATTTTCTTTTCATTTAATAGTTGATTTAGTTCTGGCAATGTACTACATGTTTCTATTACATTTTCGTTCTTTACAATCAGTGCATCTTTTCCAATAAAAACAATATTATTTAACTGTATTATTTTAGCCTCTCTAAAAATACTTCCCTCGCTTACAACAAATCCCATTATCCTATATTTTTTCTTTGAAAAAATTGCTTCTTTTACAGATGCAATTCTAGCTCCACTTTTTTTACATACTACTGGAATTCCTATTAATTCACTTACTTTTCTCAATTATATAACTCCTTTAAAAATTTCTGTATTATTAGTATTCCACATTCGTAAGCTAATATTATTTAAGTTTTCTTTCTATAACTGAAACTAAAAAAGCTACTGTTATCCAGTAGCTCTAAGCTTAATTACATATGATCATGAACATCTTCATCAGGATTAAAATCTTCTAATCCTTTTATTATTATGTTGTTTTTCTTAGAGTAATCAAATAAAGCTGACTTAATAGCTTGCTCAGCTAACACAGAACAATGCATTTTAACTGGAGGTAATCCATCTAATGCTTGGGCTACTGCTTTATTTGAAAGCTGCATTGCTTCCTCTATGGTTTTTCCCTTTATCATTTCTGTAGCCATACTTGAAGAAGCTATAGCAGAACCGCATCCAAAAGTTTTAAATTTCACGTCTACAATAGTGTTATCTTCAATTTTTAAGTACATTTTCATTATATCTCCACATTTAGGATTCCCAACTTGGCCAATCCCATCAGCATTTTCAATTTCTCCTACATTTCTTGGATTCATAAAGTGATCCATTACTTTTTCTGAGTACATTTATTTACCCCCTTATCTCTTTCTTATTTTTACATTTTCATATAGCGGTGACATTTGTCTTAATCTGTCAACTATCTTAACTAAGTTATTTACTACATAATCCATTTCTTCCTCTGTATTAAAATCTCCTAATGTTAGCCTTAAAGAACCATGTGCAATTTCATGAGGGAGCCCTATAGCCAATAAAACATGTGAAGGATCTAACGAACCGGATGTGCAAGCTGATCCGCTAGATGCAGATATTCCCACCATATCTAAACTTAGTAACAATGCTTCCCCTTCAATAAATTCAAAGGAAAAATTCACATTTCCAGGAAGCCTTTGTTCAGAGTGCCCATTTAATCTAACATAGTCAATATTTGCATAAATATCTTTTATTAGTTTATCTCTTAATTTTGTAAGCTTTTGATTATGTTCATCAATAGTCTCATATGCTAATTCTATAGCTCTTCCAAAACCTACTATTCCAGGGATATTTTCTGTACCAGCTCTTCTGTTTTTTTCTTGTGCACCTCCATGTATATATGGATGAATCTTTATTCCTTGTCTTACATAAAGAGCACCTGCCCCTTTTGGTCCATATATCTTATGTGCAGACATAGACAGTAAGTCTATATTTAAATCTTCGACATCAATTTTAATATTACCTATTGCTTGAACAGCATCTGTGTGAAAGTATATCTTATTTTCTCTGGCAATTTTACCAATTTCTTTTACTGGTTGTATAGTACCAATTTCATTATTTGCAAACATTATTGAAATCAATATTGTCTTGTCAGTTATTGAGTTTTTTAATTGTTCAATATCCACTAATCCATTTTCATCTACGTCTAAATAAGTAACTTCAAAACCATTTCTTTCTAAATATTCACATGTATGAAGAACTGCATGATGTTCTATTTTTGAAGTAATAATATGATTGCCTTTATCCTTGTTTGCTAGTGCAACTCCCTTTATTGCCCAATTATCAGCTTCTGAGCCACCAGAGGTAAAGAAAATTTCTCTTGACCTAGCGTTAATTACCTTCGCAACCTTTTCCCTAGTTTCATCAATGGCTGCTCTAGTTATCTGTCCAAGCCTATAGATACTAGATGGGTTTCCGTACTTTTCAGTGAAGTATGGAATCATCGAATCAAGAACTTCTTTTTTAACAGGAGTGGTTGCTGCATTATCTAGATAAACTTGTCTAATCATTTTTCATCCTCCCAACAAGATGTACATATTTAGGTATACTGCTAAATATAGTACATATATCCTTTCTTTTTATCTGTCACTATGAAATCATCAACCATATCTTGTAATGTTATTGAATCAATCACTTCATTAATACTATTTTTAATCTTAATCCATACGTTCTTTGTAACACAATAATCTTCTTTTAGACATTTACCAATATTCTCATCTAATACACAATCAGAAGGTGCAATATCCCCTTCTAAAGCTCTTATGACATCTCCTACTGTAATATTTTTGGGTTCATCATTTAGCAAGTATCCTCCCTGAGCTCCTCTTACGCTAATTGTTAGCCCATTCTTTCTTAGCACTGCAATTAGTTGCTCTAAATAATGCTCGGAGATATCTTGACTTTCAGCTATATTTCTTAAAGGTATAGGACCTTCTCCGTAGTGAAGAGCCAATTCAAACATAGCCTTAAGTCCATATCTTCCCTTCGTTGAAAGCTTCATTGAACCACCTCTTTATAATTCCAAGTATATTACTAGGCTTTCTTTTCTAAGTATATTATACCCTACCATTTCTGTCAACATTCAATTATTAAAAATATTTCTCATCCTTTAATAATTTCACATGACTTTATGTACTTTTGCAAACAAATGTATTAAGATTCTAACAATGAGTCACCAGATACACAAAACATACTTTGAAGAACTTTTATTATAAGACTAGAATTTTCTACTACCTTATAAAATAAATTCTTTAAAAATAAAAAAGGCCACTAACTTAGTTAGCAGCCTAAGAGGAGCGAAAAAGCTCCCCTTTTTTTATGCATCTGGAAACAAATCTTCAAATTGAGGAGGGAAGAAATCTGGGAATGGTTCGTAGTCAAAGTTATCACATATATCTGTTGGACTAAATTCCTCGCACTCAGGCGGTTCTGGGCAGAAGCCAAATGCTGGAATAAGTAATTGCACTCTTCCTACAACTTTTACAATTATAAATACTCCAACGGCAAATGACAGCACACAACCACTTAGAGTTGGTTCTCCTAAAACTCTTGAAGCTGTTTCTACTACAATTCTAAAATCGAATTCATCTCTTGCATCTGGGATAAATAATATTATGTCTTTTAAAATGTCTGGTAAAAATCCATTAATAACACTTCCGTCAGTTGTTATTACTTCGAACGGTACTCTCAATGTAAATCTTACTCTTCTAAAATTTGGTCTGTTTTGTATGTCTGTTACAACTAATGTGTTTTCTACAATAAATCCAGGTCTAAATCTAATGCTTGCAAATTTTTTATCTTCCAAATCAACTTCTATCTTTGGAAAACACTCTCTTTGTTGACAATGAGCATATACCTTATCAGTAATAATACATACTGTCTCAGTAATATAACTTAGATCATCTGGCATGAACGGGTCACCAGGACTTGGATCAAATCCGTTTACCATAGCTTTTCACTCCTTTACCCAAATATAATTTAATAAAATCATCTTTACTTTCATATTATGAATTATAGATAGAATTGTGATTGTTTTTTAATATGTTTGAAAGGATGATAATTAATGAATATTTTCGAAAAAAATAACTACATAATAAAAAATTCATCAGGAGAAACTCTTAGATTTTATTTAGACAAAAATAAAAAAATTAACTATGACTTATACGACATTACTAACGTTCTAATTGATCAATACTTAATATCTGATGATGCTATTAATAGCCTTTCATTGGATATAGATATTAGGGATAGGATACATTTGATTTATCTTACTAATGATGGAAGTTTATTCTATAGTCTTTATTCGAATAACAAATGGGCAAAAAAAACTTTGACTCAATTTGATATAAGATCAAATCATTATAGTGATTTAACCTTAAGAGTTAATAAGGAAAATATTCATATATTGTATTCCTTCTCTAATTTAATAAACCCTAAGGTATGGACTATCCAACATCTTATGGGAACTAAAGGCAATTGGGAAAAGATTAATGTAATAAGCTTCATGTCTCCTAAAAAAGTACCCTCTTACTCAATTGATTTTGATAAATTTGATAATATTCATATGGTTTATACTTCGATTATAGATGGTATACAGAAAATATATTATGTCTTCTTCAATTCATCTACAAGAAAATGGAGCCAAGTTCCCAAATTATTATCAGAGCATTCAAGCAATAATAGGCATCCTTGTATTTTAATAGACAAAATTGATAATATCCATATTTCATGGTTAGTGCATGAAAAAAACAAATATGAGGTAAAGTATATGCATCTTGCCCAGCTAGGTAGCAATAGAAACACGTGGAAGGAAGAAGCCCTTCCTCCTATAAATAATGAATTCATATATCCGATAATCCTAGAGGATAAGGATTCAATTCAAATTTTGTTGCAAGGAAATAGCGAGATTCTTTTCTTGATTTCACAAGATTATGGTTACAGTTGGAAACTAAATAACATTCTTTATATACCACAAGATATTAAAATCAATATAGCCAAATATCTTACAAATTTATCTACAGAAAAAAACATCATAAAGATGTCTCAAGTTTTATTCTATCTAGACAATATGAAGATTTTGCTAAATCAAGATTTTATAGATTATATAAATAAATATGCACAATTAAGCAAAAAAGATAATAAGAAAATTAGCATGGAAACTAAAGGATTCATGACTTCAATAGATTATGCTGATAATAGAGACTTTCCGTCAAGTGATAATGAAGAATCTTTTAAAAGGACGAAAGAACGCTATGATAATCCAAATGAAATTGAGTTAATCTTACATAATTTATCAGACATATCAAATAATCTTGCAAAGATAATAGATATTACCAATAATTTTGCTTCTCAATTTATGGATATAGACAATACTCTACTTGCACTTAAAGAATCCATCGATATTAGTAATCAATGTTATAATGACATAGATAGGAAAATAAAAGAAATCATTGATAAAGACTCCAAAAAAGGATTTTGGTCAAAACTTTTTAGACGTGCCTAACTGCTTATATTAAAATTGATAGCTTCATACACCTTAATACCATCTTTTCTTTCTACGCAATAAAGACCTTGTATTTCTTCGCTAAAATCTCTCGAGTACTGCTTTAAATAATTTAAATCATTAAGCTTATTAAATTTAATAGAGTAGCTACATCCTCCTCTTAAATGACAAGGTGTAGATATTAACTGAAATATTCCATAACCTGATTTCTCTAGCTTGTAATATAGTTGTACAGCATAGTTTTTAGATTTGAATACGGTTATATAGTATTTTCCTCTACTTATTGTTTTAACATCCATAATATCACATCCTTTATGTTATATGATATAAATATGTTTTTAATGGTTAATATTGTTACAAAAACTTTTCTCCTTAAGGAGTGTAAATGTGAAAAAAATTTCTGTTATTACTTGCACAAATAGGCCAAAATATATTGATAATGTTTTTGAAAACTTTAATAGACAACTATATAAAGATAAAGAACTAATAATTATATTAAATAATAATAAAATGAATTTAAAAGAATGGATAAAGAAATCAAAAAAGTATCCTAATTCTTCAGTTTTTCAGGTAGATGAACATAAATCCTTAGGTTACTGTTTAAACTATGGTATTGAAAAAGCAAATTTCAATATAATAGCTAAGCTAGATGATGATGATTATTATGGCCCTGAGTATCTTTCTCAAGCAGTTAAAGCTCTAAAGTATGCTGATGTAGTTGGTAAATATACTACCTACGTTTACTTCGAAGACAGTAAAATCCTAGCTATTAGAAATCCAAAAAGAGATAACAGATATGTATATAGAGTAGAAGGGCCCACACTGGTATTTAAAAAAGAGATATGCGATAAAATAAAATTTCATAATAAATCATTAGGAGAAGATATACAATTTTGCAAGGATTGTATTAGAAATGGGGTCAAAATATTTGCTACAGATAAGAACAATTTTGTATACATAAGGCATGGTTCATTAGATAAACATGCTTGGAATATTAAAGATGAGCTATTCAAGAAATTATGTAGAATAATTGGTAAAGTTGATGATTACAGAGTATACTCTGATAATTATGACAAAAATAATATAGACAACTAAATTGGAACCTATTACTTCCAACTTAGTTGTTTTTCTTATCTAATTATAATGTTTTCTCTGAGCCATGTTCTTCTGTTATCACAAATGCCTACGTCACACATAAAATAAACTAAGATAGGTTTCTACTATTTACAGTTCCAAGACTTTCACTATTTTATAACCCAGAAAGATAAACAACTCATCTGTAATGTGCAAAAAGTCTTTCCATAACAATCTTAGTATTTAGAATAAAATCCACTATTATGTAGGAGGTAAAAATTTGAATAAAAAACCTATAAGCAAATCTAAATCCTCTTATCTCAAAAGAAAAAATTCAACAAAAGTAAATAGTAATAATATATATTTATCTAAAATAAATAACATCAGTCTACCTAAGGTAACAGTTGTAGTTAATACAATGAGAGAACACTCTCTAGAAAATGTATTTGAAAATTATGACCGTCAACTATATACAGAAAGTGAAATGATAATAGTTCTAAATAATAATTGCATGAATCTAAAAAGTTGGAGAGTAGAAGCATCAAAACATAAAAAAGTTAGAGTCTATCAACTTGATGAGGATATTACTGCAGGCAGTTGTCTTAATTTTGCTATATCTAAGGCTAAATGTGATATTATTGTAAAATTTGATGATGATGACTACTATGGCCCTAAATACCTATATAGCATAGTCCAAGCTTTTAATAGAACTAATGCAGATATAGTTGGAAAAGCTGCTTCATTTGTATATTTTAAAAAGTCAAAGATATTAGCAATTAGGCATCCTCAAAAAGAAAACAAATATGTTTACCATATGGATGGGCCTACTATGAGTATAAGAAAGTATGTCTTTAATAAAGTTAAGTTTAGGGATATATCTAGGGGTGTTGACACCTACTTTTCTAAAGATTGTACAGCAAATGGATATAAAATTTATTCTACAGATAGATTTCATCACGTCTATATAAGACAAGAATCTCCTCAAAAACATTGTTGGCAGATTAGTGATGAGGAACATTTAAAGATGTGTGAAATAGTTAAAGAAAATATAGATAGCTTTACAAATATTGTCGATATATAATTCCTTACCAATGTTTAATTAAGGAGGAAAAAATGATTCAAAAGCCTGTAAATAAAGTTATGAATAAAATAAAAAAAAGTAAGAAAATAATAAATAATAATAAAGAAGAGATATCTGTATACCATAAAAAAAATAAGTCTCCGTGCATATCTATTATTGTATGTACAATGAGAAAAGACTCTTTGGAAAATGTATTTGAAAATTTCGATAGACAATTATATGAAAATAAAGAAATGATAATAGTTTTAAATAATAATAAAATGAGCATAAAACAATGGGAAAAAAAAGCTAAATCCTATGAAAATATTAGTATATTTCAACTTGATGAGAATATCACTTTAGGTAGTTGTTTAAATTTTGCTGTTTCTAAGACCAAATATGATATCCTAGCCAAATTTGATGATGATGATTATTATGGGCCAAAATATTTATCAGATTCTATTAAATTTCTAAAAAATGCTGATATCATCGGTAAAGCGGCTTCCTTTGTTTATTTCAAAAAAAGTAAAACTTTAGCTATTCGTTCTCCTTTAAAAGAAAATAAATATGTAAAACATATGGATGGGCCTACATTAATTATAAAAAAACATGTATTCGATAAGATATTATTTTCTGATATCCCTAGAGGCGTTGATACACAGTTTTCTAAAGATGCTATTAGTATAGGTTTTAAAATTTATTCTACTAATAGATTTCACCATGTATATATTAGAAGCGAATCATCAGAAAACCATACTTGGAAAATATCTAATAATGATTTGTCGAGATTATGCAGAAAAGTTAAACAAGGAATTGTAGATTTCACCCCATTTGTTGATATCTAATATGTAAAAAAGGCTATTATTTGAACTAATAGCCTTTTTGTTCTTTTTAATTTGATTTCCCTATTGAATAATATTCAATACCTTTCTCCCTAACTTTCTTTCCATCTAACATATTTCTTCCATCAATTATCATAGGATAATTCATACTATCTTTAATTTTGCCTAAATTTAAAGAATTGAACTCATCCCACTCAGTACATATGATTATACAATCAGAGTTTTCTATTGCATCATACAAATTATAACAATACATAATATTAGAATAAATATTTCGAACCTTATCTATCGCTATCGGATCATAGCACTTAATATTAGCATTGTTTTTTATCAATTCTTCAATAATAGTTAGTGATGGTGAGTCTCTTATATCATCCGTTTTTGGTTTAAAAGATAGCCCTAATATGGTAATAATTTTTTTTTCTAAACTTCCATACTTATTTAGCAATATTCTAATAGGTATAAATCTTTGTTTTTCATTAACTTCAATAGCCCCCCTAACTATTTTAAAATCAATACCATGTTTATCACCAATTTTTACTAAAGCTTTAGTGTCCTTGGGAAAGCAAGAGCCTCCATACCCAATGCCTGCTCGTAAAAACTTAGGAGAAATCCTTTCATCTAATCCCATTGCATAAGCCACAGTTTCTATATCTGCACCTACTTTATTACACAAGTTTGCAATCTCATTAATAAAAGAAATTTTAGAAGCTAAAAAAGCATTTGAAGCATATTTTGTTAGCTCAGCAGTTTCAGGTGATGTATATATAATTTCGCATGTAAAAGGCTCATATAGCTCTTTCATTATTTTCTTTGCTCTAAGTGAATCACAACCTATTATGATTCTATCTCCATTAAAAAAATCGTGTAAAGCTCTTCCTTCTCTTAAAAATTCTGGATTAGAAACAATATCAAAACTATCTACTGAAACACCATTCTCAAGAAATATCTTATTAACTTTCTTTTGAGTTCCTATGGGAACAGTACTTTTAATGACAATTAATCTATAATTTAAAATATTGTTTGAAATTTGACTTATTACTTCATAAACTTGACTCATATCAATATCCCAATCATTCTTCTCAGGTGTCCCTACAGCAATAAATATCACATTGGATTTTTCTATTCCTTCAATAATATTGTTACTGAAAGTAATGTTTTTCTTCTCCAAACACTCTATAAGCATATCTTCAAGTCCTTCTTCATATATGCTTGGTATTCCATTATTTAAACTAACAACTTTATTAATATCTATATCAACACAAATTACATTATTACCTAGTTTAGCAAAGCCTAGTGAAGTTACTAGTCCTACATACCCGGCGCCAATAACACATATTTCCATTTCCTCACCTTCCTACTTGTATATTCAATCAATAATTAATGTGACATCAGTTTAATATATTTTATGAAATACATAAACTTTGTGATAGCTTTTAAACACTTTTGCACCAATACTTCTTCATTTCATATATTGAAGTAGGATTAAATGAGTTCTATATAAGTTACAGAATAACTCATTGGAAATTTAATAATCTTGTTTATGTGTTTTATGGATATGTATTTTTCTTTTATATTATCTAGAATACTAATTAATTCCTTTAGGGGTGTAAAAATGATAAAAAAAAATAAAGCTGTTAATAAAACTAGTAAAATAATAAAAATTAATAAAAATCATGAGAACAAAAAAGTAGCTCAAAAAACCAAATTAAATCTCATCGGTAAAAATAACACTAATATGCCTAAAAAATATATACCAGGAAAAAAGATGGTTATTATATGGAGCGAATTTAACACAATGCCCTTCAGTAATAAAAGATTTTCTGAAAGCTGGATAGAAAATAGAATAAATGTTTTTATGAAGTTTACTTTGAATAGCTTAAAGTCCCAAACAAACCAGAATTATTTAGCCTTAATAAAATATGAGGATAAATCTAAAGACATTATCACTAAGATACTAAGTAAGTATCCAAAGCTTCCAAATAACGTTACCTTTATTGCGAAAAGTAAATATGAAAAAAAGGTAATTGAAAAAGCAAAAGGGTTTGACTATTTATATTTAGTGCGTCTCGACTCAGACGACATGTATCATAAAAGCTTTATACAGCAGCTATTTGATTATAAACACCATATATCCACAGAAGCAATTATAAACCAGAACGGGTATATCTATGACTCTATAAAAA
This sequence comes from Proteiniborus sp., assembly GCF_040308045.1. Taxonomy (NCBI): domain Bacteria; kingdom Bacillati; phylum Bacillota; class Clostridia; order Eubacteriales; genus Proteiniborus; species Proteiniborus sp. The sequence goes on along the minus strand of NZ_JAWRHZ010000022.1, from coordinate 134,872 downwards.
AACAAATAGCGAAGTTTCCTCAGATATCTCCAAACTATTATACTTTAATTTATAAGGTAGATGATTATATATCTGGAAAAAGATATAAAATACCAGGTGGACATCCAAATGTAATAAAGCTTCTCAACCACGAAATATTAAAAAAGCCAAACTACATCCGCCTTGTTCATTCTACAAATGATTCATCTACATTTAGACTTGCTAATCGAAAATATATTATTAGTGATAAAAATAGAATGAATAAAATCTTAAATGATTTTATGTAATGGTGCGATAGTTCAAATCAAAGGAATTATTATACCTTGAAAGGATGTCAATAATGTCTAAGAATAAATCTGTCACTTCTTTAAATCCTGTAAATAATAAGAAAATCAGGCAAAAAATACTATGTCTAGTCCTATGAGAAAGGAAATAGATAAGAAATCAATAAAGGTTAATAATACTTTTTCTAACTTATCTGTTTCAATTTTAGTTTCTACAAATAAGCCAAAATATATGGATAATATACTTGATAATTATAAAAGGCAAATTTACAAAAATAAAGAATTAATAATTATTTTAAACAATAATGACATGGATATTAATCTCTGGAAGAAAAAAGCAGAGTCATACGATGATACAAGAATTTTTCAAATTGATGAGAACAAGGATTTGTCTGATTGTATAAACTTTGGAGTATCTCAATCATCATCAGATTTAATAGCAAAGTTTGATGACGATGACTATTATGGACCTAATTATCTAAACGAAGCAGTAAATGCTATTATTTCAACAAAAGCAGGTGTAGTAGGAAAATCTAAATATTATGCTTATTTCGAAGGCATAGAAAGAATAGGTATAAGAAAAGGTGGTTCGGAAAATAAATACACAAATTATATTCATGGACCAACTCTTGTTATGAAACGAAGTATAATCAGAAAATACAAATTTAAGAATATGAGTCATGGCGCAGACCAACGTTTCTTAAAAGATTGTCTAAAAAACAGCATAAAAATCTATTCTACAAGCAGCAAAAACTTTATCTATAATAGACATACCTCACTAAAATATCATACTTGGAAAATAAAAAATGAGAACTTTATGAAACAGTTTAGATTATTGCCAAAATCTAAAAATTACAAGAGCTATGCAAATTAGTAACATTATATTAAAACATCATTCATTGGAGGATTCAAAATGAAATGGATTATAAAAAATCCCTCTTCTACAGATTATCGTCAAAAGAAATGGGGAGACTATCATGTTGGCAGGTGTCTTTCTAAATATTTAGAAAGACTTGGAGAGAATGTAGAAACTGATTATCATAGTAAATGGTATAATGGTAAAAAAGCTGATATAATATTAGTGCTTAGAGGAAAATATCCTTATAAGGTTAAAAAGCATTCTGGGCTTAATATATTGTGGAACTTTGGACATCCTGAGGATGTTACTAAAGAAGAGTATGAATCATATGATATAGTTTTATTAGCTTCAAATCAGTATTTTAAAGTCTTAAAAAAGCAAATTAAAAAGCCCGTATATCCTTTTTTACTTTGCACTGATCATGAAGAATTTAACAATAAAAATAAAGATAATGTTTTAAAAAGAAAAGACTTCATTTTTGTTGGCAATACCCGTGGAGTAAAAAGAAACTGCGTGTCTTGGGCAATAGAGTACAATGTGCCCCTTAAAGTATGGGGGCGAGGTTGGGAAAAAATGATAGATAAGAAATACATTGTTAGTCAATATATGGCAAATGAAAAACTTGCAGATTTATATTCAAGGGCAAAAGTTACCTTAAATAATCACTGGCCAGATATGCTAAAATACGGATTTGTCAACAATAGAGTCTTTGATGCTCTAGCATGTGGTTTACCAATTATATCTGACTATAGCGAAGAACTGTTTAGCTTATTTCCGAAGGAAATTCTATATTATCGAAATAAAAAAGAATTTAAAAAATGTATAGACGAAATTAATTCAAACTATTTTGCTATAAAATCAAATGTGGATAAAGCCAATAATAGAGTAACGAAAGAATTCACATATGAAAAAAGAGCTAAAGAATTAATTGAATTAATAAAGTCAAACAGATAGATAAAAAAATCGACAAAATATTATTGCCTGGGGGATTATTATGGTAGCAGGTGCATCAAGTATATTAAGCATTTTATTGATAATCGCAGTAGGTTTTATAATCTCAAAAATTGGATGGCTTGAAAATAAGACTGGAGATGTTTTTTCTAAAATTATCATAAACATCTCCCTTCCATCTCTTATGATAACAAACATTTCTCAAAGATTTAGCAATAACACTTTAGTCCAATACAAATATGGAATAATTATTTCCTTTGCTTGTATACTAATTTCCTACTTGATTAGCTATATTATTGGAAAAGTAACAAAGATTGATAAAGTTAAGCTAGGCTTATTTTGTGCATTATTTACTTTTTCAAATACAATATTTATAGGATTACCTGTAAATATTGCTATATATGGAGAAGATAGTATACCTTTTGTATTATTATACTACTTTGCGAATACAACATTATTTTGGACATTAGGTGTGTATAATATAAAGAAAACCAAATACAACAAAAAGGTAAAGCTTTCTATTAATATGGCTATTAAGAAAATACTTTCTCCTCCTTTATTAGGTTTTATAATTGGTCTCATAATAGTATTGTTAAATATACAGCTCCCTATTTTTATAGCAGATGGGCTAAAACACATAGGTAACTTGACAACTCCACTATCCATGTTTTTTATTGGATTAGTCATTAGTTCTGTAAAGCTACAAAACATTAAATTTGACTTATACAGCTGTCTGATAATAATAGGTAAATTCTTTATTACTCCATTTATTGTTTTTATGTTCTTACACTTTTTTGATTTTCCAGCATTAATGAAAAATGTTTTTATTCTTGAAGCTTCAATGCCCATTATGGCGCAAATAGCTGTTGTAGCAAAACACTATGAAAATAATTCCGAATATACTTCTTGGCTAATAACCTTTACCACGATAATAAGTATTATTATTGTCCCTTTTTTTGCTGTGCTCCTTGTATAGAAAAAAGAACATTACTTCTCATGTCTCATTAGAAAAGTAATGTTCTTTAAATTATAGAATCTCGCCGTCTCTTTGAATATACTTTATTCTTAAATTCCAATCAATTAAGGTATCATACCAATTTACTGTTCTTGTTTTTGGATCATTCCAATCTAATGTTTTATCCTCTAATCTATTCCATATTTCAATCGCTGCTTCTTCTATAGTATGTTTAGTTTCAAATCCTAGTGCTCTATTAATCTTATCAAAACTTACTCTATAAGATCTTTTATCAGGATCTCCATACCAAGCAAATTCGAAAGGCTTCCCAATTCCCTTACTTATTTTTTCTCCTAACTCCAATATCTGAATATTAAAATCGTTTGAGCCTACATTGAAAATTTCTCTGTTTACCTTATCTACATCAGCTTCCATTACAGTAATAAAAGCCCTTGCTGTATCTTTAACGTGTATGTGTGGCCTCCATTGTGTTCCATCTCTTAAAAGATTAAAATACCCCAGTTTAAAATATGAACCAGTCATTCCATTTACTACTAAATCAAATCTCATTCTGTATGAAAAGCCAAATACTGTAGCTTGCCTCAATGCTGTAACACAAAAATCCTTATCTCCTAAAGGTAAAACTGCATTTTCTACTAGATAATTAGCTTCTGCATAAGTTGTTAAGGGATTTACCTTAGATTTTTCTGTTAATTCTCCTTCTTGAAAACCATATATGCTACAAGAACTAGCTAAAATATATCTTTTTACCCCAGCCAATTTCGCCAAATGTGCAACTCTACACCTACCTAGATAGTTTATATCAAGAGTTTTTTGTTTATCTAATTCACCAGAAGGATCATTAGATATTGCAGCTAAATCCATAACAGTATCAATATCCTCAAAAACTTCTTTCCTTGCATCCCTAATATCGCCTTTTATTATTTCTATTTTATCCTTAATTTCCTCAAGAGAGTCAATTCCAAAAAATAATCTATCTAAAACTCTAACCTGGTACCCTTTTTCTAACAATAATCTGACTAGAGTCGAACCAATATATCCAGCGCCACCTGTTACAAGAACTTTGCCCAAATTTCTCACTCCTCTAGCTTCTTAATATAGTATTAAATTGCTATCTTTACCTAAAATAAAAGTATTCGCCTTTCTGTAGGAATTATTTGAAACAATAGTACTGTTTCTCTCTATAATACTAGAATCAATAATATTACTAATTTTCAGTATAGAACATTTATCTAATACAATACTATTTTCTATCTGAGAATCTATTATTTTTACATTATTCATAATAGAAGTGTATGGTCCAATATAACTATTTTCAATTATTGTATTGCTACCTATAATTGCAGGACCTCTTATTATACTATTAAAAATTTTAGAGTTGTCACCAATTGATATACTGCCAACTATTTTGCTTTTCTCATCAATTAGCCCTTTATTGTTTGGATTTACTTTACTTAAAAGGTGCTGATTAACATGCAATAATTCATTATAAGTTCCCAAATCCATCCATAATGAATTTGAAATATTGTATGTTACTTTATAGCTGTTATTTAGTAACCATTTTATACCATCAGTAATCTCATATTCCCCTCTCCAAGAAGGTCCAATTTCTTTGCAAGCCTTAAAAATGTTTTTATCAAAAATATAAATTCCTGTTATAGCTAAATTAGTCTTAGGGTTTCTAGGTTTTTCTTCAACATCTAAGATTTGACCTTCTTTTACCTCGGCAATTCCATAATTATAGGGTTCATCTACTTCGTGTAGAAGAATGCTACAATTACTAGATGTATCATAAAAGTCGCTTATTAAGTTTTCTAAATCCAATTCATAGTAGTTGTCTCCTATTACTACAATAAAATCTTCATCTTTCACAAAATCTTCTGATACTGAAACAGCATCAGCTAATCCTAGCGGTTGCGATTGCTGAATAAACTTAAATTTAATTTCTTTATCTTCATAACCTTTAAGAACTTCTTTAAAAAAATCTTCATTGTCATTAATAACTATACCGATTTCATTAACTTTTGCCTTAACTAAAGAATCTAGAATATAATAAATAATAGGCCTATTTGAAATGGGTATAAGCTGTTTTGGAATAGAATATGTTATAGGTCTTAACCTAGTTCCTAATCCACCACATAATATGACTCCCTTCATTTACACACCTCCAAAATATCCTAAAGCATATTATTATATTGCTGTCTAAGTTTCCATAAAATAGTTGTATCATCAATTTCTATATCTTCAAAAGTAATAGGACTGTCAATTTTGATTGGTTTTATAACTCTAACTCCTTTTGCAAGACCTATAGGCAATAGTTTTTCTTCCTTTATAGTCTCTGCTTTATCTATAAGGCCATAATAGCTATATCCTCCTATGCTATCGAGCGTATCTCCAGGAAATAAATCTTTTTTGGCCACTGTTAAAACATCTGCTATAGGTTTACCTAAAGGCTTTATTGTTGAATCACCTTCTATAACAGCCCTAGCTATCCCTACTGCCATTTCAAAAGAGCATAAATGATAAGGTCTATAAAATAAATAGTTTGGCCCATCTCCCATTTTATAATATTGTAAATCTTTTCTAATTCTAGGGTGTGATGTAGTAGCGATAACATATACTCCACCACTAGGCTCCACACCAAATACAATATCTATAACTCCCTTTGAAGATAAAACACCTCCGTTTTCTTTGGTATCTAAGACTTTGGTTACTGTTTCTAAAGAAGCACTAGGCAGATGCATTCCTCTAATATCAGGTACTAAACCAGTAGCATTGGAAACTAAAGCCATTTCTATACTCATTTTGCTACCATCAGTAAAACAAGATATTTTATAAGGATTCTGCTCTAATTTATCTGCCCATTTTCTAACTGTTGTAGGATTTGCATGTTTATCATAAAATTTCTTAAACTTTCCTGCAGCAACAATATCTAATCCCAATAATCTCGCAAAGCGATGTAACCCCATTATTACTCCAGGCTCATCTCCTTCTTGATCACTAAATGTTACTCCATTTTCCTCTGCAATTTTACTTAATACCGGCCCTACAGTAACATCCGTTTCTGGATTTGCAATAAAATGTTTTTTATTATTAAGTGCTGCTAAAGCTAAACTGGCTCCAACCATTACATCCCCTGTAGTATCTACAACTATTTCAGCCTCTGATTCAGCCAATAGTAAAGGGTTAGATACTATCGCAATCTTTCCTTCTCTTATTGTCTTATTTAATTCATATTCATCTTTACAAACTTTACTTAGCTCTCCGATTTTACTTTGTTTTATAACTTCTTCAGCTTTATCTACACTTCTATTTGCAACAGCAACTACTTTTATTCCTTTCATTAAACTGATTTGATTTATTAATCCTCTCCCTATAAAACCAGTCCCTGCTACTGCAACTTTAATAGGGCATCCTTCGATTTCTCTCTCGTTAAGTTTATTAATAAGACGTTGTGACACCATCATTTGAACCTCCAATTATAAAATCCAAAATTAGCTTTCATATTTCTTATTTATAAGTCTATTTTTATTTTTAAAATCTTCTAGTGTTCCCCATTTTTTATCTTGTTGTGACAAGATAATCTCTTGAGAACCACTAATAGGCCAATCTATTTCAAGAAAACTATCATTCCAAATTATTCCTCCCTGATCTGTTGGAGTATAAAAGTCAGTACACTTATACTCAAAAATTGCATAATCCGAAAGTACATAGAAGCCATGGGCAAAACCTTCTGGTATATATAACATTTTTTTGTTTTTCCCTGATAATATTATTCCATACCACTTCCCAAAAGTATGGGAATCGATTCTTAGGTCAACTGCAACATCATAAACTTCTCCTACTATTACTCTAGTTAATTTTCCTTGAGGCCTACTATTCTGAAAATGTAAACCTCTTAAAACTCCCTTTATAGAAAAAGAAACATTATCTTGAACAAATTTTTTATCTATTCCATATTTTTTAAACTCATTCTCATTATATGATTCATAAAAGTGTCCCCTGTTATCAATGAATATTTCTGGTTCAATAATAAAAAGCCCATTAATACAAGTGTTTACAATATTAAACTCAGCCATAAAAAGCCTCCCAATCATTAAGAATACTACTAATAGTTTTGCTACTTCATTATATGAATCAGGCTATTATCTGACACCTCTAATTCTACTATTGCTCGGGTAATAGCCAAATAGCGACATATATACTTTTTTTCCTTAATTTAATATACTTTTATGTAATTATATGTAAAGAAAAGTATAATCATATAATAATAGATAAGGTGATAATAGTTATAAAACAGTTATTTATATTAAATTTATTTATATTTTTTAAAAACAAGAAAACCTTAGCTTCAGTAAGCTAAGGTTTTCTTATTTATATTTATTATGTTATTTTCCGAGTTTGATTCTTAATTTTTCTAGCATATCACTAGTCATTGATGACAAATCATATTTTGGATTCCATCCCCATTCTTCACGAGCTGCACTATCATCTAGGGAGTTTGGCCATGACTCAGCGATTTTTTGTCTTACAGGATCAACATCGTAATCCATAACAAAATTAGGCATATGTTTTTTTATCTCTGCATAAACATGCTCAGGAGCAAAGCTCATAGCTGTTACGTTAAAAGCATTTCTATGAATCAATTTACTAGAGTCTGCTTCTGCAAGTTGAACAATAGCATTTATGGCGTCTGGCATATACATCATATCCATATATGTCCCTTCTGCTATAAAACTAGAATATTTTCCTTTTTCAATTGCTTCGTAGTAAATATGTACAGCATAATCTGTAGTTCCACCACCAGGAAGAGCTTCATATGAAATCAATCCAGGGAATCTAACTCCTCTAGTATCAACTCCATATTTCTGATAATAATAGTCGCATAATAATTCTCCTGCAACCTTTGTAACTCCATACATAGTAGTAGGTCTCTGTATTGTGTCTTGTGGGGTATTATCTGCTGGAGTAGTTGGCCCAAATGCTGCTATTGAACTAGGTGTAAATACAGAAACTCCAGTTTCTCTCGCTACTTCTAAAACATTAAATAAACCACCCATATTAATTTCCCATGCAAGAGTAGGATTTTTTTCTCCCACTGCAGATAATAATGCAGCAAGATTAATAACTGTATCTACATTATGTTTTTTAACTACATCTGCTATTTGTTGAGCATTAGTGACATCAACAAGCTCAAATGGGCCAGATTGAATTAATTTTTCTGATCCTGCTTTTCTACTTCTGCTACTGGCGATTACATTATCTACACCATAATTATTTCTTAAATACATAACTAACTCAGTACCTATTTGACCTAAAGCACCGGTCACCAATATTTTTTTCATGCTTTCACACCCCCATAATTTTACTAAAAATCATTTTAATAACTCCGTGACTATTATATCACATTCTTCTCTAAACTTTAATAATATTATTGTTACACTTTTTTTATATTATAGTATCCATCTTAGTAATTTTTAACCACAATATATTGTCTTTATCTTAATTCAATTGATAGTAAAAAAGAGCAGAATTTTCTTCTGCCCAAATCTTTATTTTATATCCAGTTGGATTAGCTTTTTAATTAATAGAGTCTTTTACCCTATTTAATACTGCAGCTATTTCTGCTCTTGACATTTTCGCTTTAGGTCTAAATGTACTATCTTCAAATCCTTTAAAAACACCTATATGGTTCATTTTAACAATTGAACTGTATGACCACCCAGATTTAACATCAATAAAAGGATTTTTGTAATCTGCAGTTTCTTTATTCCTATCAATAATCCTATCTAAAAGAGTTGCCATTTGTTCTCTTGTTATGTGCTCTTCAGGAGCAAATTTATTATTACCTACACCTGCAAAAATATTCTTTTCTGCAGCTATTTGTATTTCCCTATATGCCCAATGCTTTGAAGGTACATCTATAAACTTTTCTCCATTAGAAACGTCAATTTTATCTATACCTAGAGCACGAACTAAGGTAACTGCAGCTTGTGCCCTTGTAAAAGTCATATCGGGAGAAAAGTTTACACTAGAAGTTCCTTTCATCCATTTATTCCCTACTATAGAAATTATATCATTTTTTGCCCAACTGCTTTCAATATCTGTAAAGTACTTACTATTAAGCCAAAGCTTATAATAATCCCAGGTATCAGGTAACTCTTGTCCTAAAGACCAACTACCAGTACCTTTCAAATTATATTTATGGACTAATTGAATCTTGTCCTTAATAGAATCTTCATTTTCAAACCATATTGTATAGGTTCCAGAAGATAATTGGCTACCATTAACTAATAATTTGTTGTCATTTTCACTGATAGTAAAAGTTGCATATGGTGACATATAGATTTTATCAAAATATACACTTCCATTATAGTGCTTAACCACTACATCTGCCTTTGCTAAACTTATACCATTTCCTCCTAAGGATTCGTTACTATTCCAGTATCTGCCGAAAAAAGGTATGCCTAGGACTATTTTGTCTGGACTTACTTTATTTAACGCATATTTTATTGAATTTTCTACAAAGGATCTACTAGCTACGGGTCCTGGCTTACTACCATAATAACTTTCATCGTAAGCCATTATCATTAAATAATCACTGTATTTGGCTAATGCTTCATAATCATATGAACCATGCCAACCTGTAGTAAATCCTTTAGGATTAGCTGCAACTGCAACTGATAACTCCTTTTCTTGAGGAAGTTTGCTTCTCAAAATTCTCACAAAGTCTGTATAATTTTCTCTATCAGTTTCAGTTACATTTTCAATATCTACATTGATTCCATCAAGATTAAATTTCTTAATAGCTGTGACTATTTCTTCTGCTAACCTTTCTCTATTAAGTAATGCCGCTCTTCCTGAGTCTCTATCCCAATGATTGCTTAAAAAAGGAACTACCTTTATATTTTGATTATGCATATTCCTAATGAAATCTGTATTAAGCAAACTAGTGATTTCTAAGCTTCCATCATTATTCACATTAAAATAATTTGGAGAGATTACATTTATAGAATCATTAGTTTGATCAACTAATTTCATTTGATTATTTACATCTCCAAAATACAAATATGTCATATTAAATTTATTATCAGCTTGTCCTTCTTCGGTGCTAACAAAAAATACGGCTAAAATTACTATAATTATTAATGGTATTGTAACTAATAGAATCTTTTTCTGTTTCATATAATCCCTCCTTTATATACCTTATAGGAATATAAACAGGAATTCAACGAACAAATTATGTCAACTAAATTTTGCAAATATTTATTTGTTGATATATTTCACTAATAGTATTATAGCTTGCTTAATTCTACAGATAATTTTGCTGCTAATCTCGCATTATTGTAAACCAATTTGATGTTTGATTCTAGACTTTTCCCTTCAGTTATTTCTTTTACTTTAGAAAGCAAGAATGGAGTAGTTTCTTTTCCTCTTATTCCTCTGCTCTCTGCCTCTAATAAAGCTTTATTTATTGCTTTATTAATATACTCATGGTTCATTTCATATTCATATGGTATTGGATTTCCTATAACTAAGCCACCTTTAAGCTGCAAATCCCACTTTGCTTTTATTGCTTTTGCTAGTTCTGCTTCAGAATCCACTCTATAATCTACCTTAAAACCACTCTTCCTAGTATAAAATGCAGGGAACTCATCCGTTCCAAAACCTACAACTGGTACACCTTGAGTTTCTAAATACTCTAAAGTAAGTCCAATATCTAATATAGACTTTGCTCCTGCACATACGACAGCAACATTAGTGTTAGCCAATTCCTGCAAATCTGCAGAGATATCAAAGGTTTCTTGAGCTTGCCTATGGACACCACCAATTCCGCCTGTAGCAAAAACTTTAATTCCAGCTATAGCTGCAATTATCATAGTAGCTGCAACAGTTGTAGCTCCGTTCATTTTTTTAGCTACTATAAAAGGTAAATCTCTTCTGCTTGCTTTTACTATGTCTTTACTCTTTCCTAATAGCTCCAGCTCATCTTCGTTTAATCCAACTGTTAACTTACCATTTAAAATGGCAATAGTTGCAGGAACTGCTCCATTTTCTCTTACAATTTTCTCAACTTCTACTGCAGTTTTTATGTTTTCTGGATAAGGCATCCCATGAGAAATAATTGTTGATTCTAATGCTACTACTGGAAGTCCATTTTTTATCGCTGAATCTACCTCTGGTTTTATTGATAAGTAATTGTTTAACATACTATTCACTCCTCATTTCATTTAATATTTTTTCAGCTGTAATATTTGGGTTAATTGTATTCTCATGGCTTAAGGCCATCCCAGCTGTTACTAAAGAAAAATGTATTGTATCTTGTATTCTCATATCATTAATAAAACAATAAACCAACCCTGCCATAAAAGCATCTCCTGCTCCTGTAGCATTTACTACTTTTATATTTGGTGCATCTACACACATGCTAATAATTTTATCTTTATAAAATACTCCATCTTTACCTAAGGTTATAAACACTCTTTCTACACCTTTATTTAATAATATTTCTGCAGCTTTTTCTAAGTCACTATCCTCAACTATTTTAATCCCAGTTAACTCCTCTATTTCATATATATTAGGTTTTATGGTATGAAAACAACCTATAAAATCTTTCACTTTTTTAGCTTTTGTAGTGGATACAGTGTCAACAAAAAAAACTTTATGTCTAAAGTTATTTATAAGATATTCAATAATATCTTCTGATAAATTTGTGTCTATGACTATTGCTGCTGAATTCTCGATAACATGAATCTTAGATTTTATGAAATCTACATTTAATTTGTTGATAATATCCATATCCGAAATAGCAACTTTCATATCACCATTCTCATCTAAAACTGACAAATATGATGATGAAGGTGAGTTTTTTAGAACTAGGCAATTGTCAATATCAATTCCAGCTGTTCTGCACTCATTTGCAATCATATTACCATATAAATCATCACCAAAAGCTGTAATCAATTTCGTTCTAACACCTAATCTAGATAAATTCTCAGCAATATTCCTACCTACTCCTCCTGCAGAAACTTTTACTTTTCCTGGATTTGAATCATTTAATTTAAGTTTGTTAAAAGAAAATCCTTGAATATCGACATTAGCTCCACCAATAACGGTTACATATTCTTCTTCATTTAAAACATACCCTTTGCCTCTTATATACCCTTTTTTAATAAGATTACTAATATGAACAGCAACTGAAGATCTAGTAATGCCTAAATAATCAGCAATTTCTTGTTGACTTATCATTGGATTTACTTTTATCATTGAAAGAATTTCTTTTTCTCTTAATGTCATCTCAACACCAACTTTTGTTTATTGTTTAAGCTTGTGCTTAATAGTATATCAAACTATTAAAAGTATTACAATAAAGATTTGTAAAATTCTAGTCTTAAATTTTGATTTTATAGTTTTCAATATAAAGCGACTTCTAGAATAAAAAAAATCAGAGTAGAAATCATCTTGATTTCCACTCTGAAAAAAGTCTAGCTTTTTGGATTCACATTAATGAGGCCAACTACTTTTTTATTAGAAGCTATAAAACAACTCAAACTATTTTTTTAGAAGTTCTTTTATTTTTTCCTTAATATACTCAGTAATCTCTAACTCTCCTATATAAGTATTTTCATCAACAAAATCTGGTCTTACTCTAAAAAAGTTAATTATTAATTTATTCCCTGATATAATATATTCTTCAGTATGGAAAGGCACAAAAAATACTTCGATTGTATCATAATCTGCATTTCCATTATATTTGTTCAATTCTTCAACTAATGAATCAAGATGCAATTTTTTTATTGGCTGTATCATTGCATCTGTATACTCTAAATCTTCCATCATCCAAAGATTGTTGTTCCAGAATCTTCCTTCCTTCTTGTTTTTACTTTGAAATGGTTCTCTGTTAGATACTGCACTCATAGCTCTTCTAACTGATTCGTTATTGAATTCATCATCATATATGAGTTTAAAGCCTTCCATGTCTGCAACATCATTTAAATATTTTTCAGATACTTTTTCTTTATCCTTTGTTGTTTGCCAAAAATACAACATTGCTTCTACAGCTTCAAAGTTTACCTTTATTCTTTCTACCATTTTATTTTCCTCCCATACTCTTTTGTTTTTTATCTGCTCCTTATAACAAACTATTTTCCGCAGCATTTTTTGTACTTCTTTCCACTTCCACAAGGACAAGGTTCATTTCTTCCTATTTTCTTATCCTTCACTATTATCTTAGAGCTTCTATATTCTTTTGTAATTTCTTTTTTCTTTTCTTTAGTTAGTAATTCATCCCAATGAGGTAATTCATAAAGCCATGGTGCTTTAGCATCTAGCATATTAAAATACAGTTTTTCAAAGTCAATTTCAATTTCCAATTCGCTATATTCCTCTATGTTCTCCATGTCAACAGGATTTATCAAGCTTGTATTTATACCATCTAAAAAGCCTACAAATGTAACTACATCTAGATTAAACTTTTCTGATAGTTCTACCAGCTTCCCTTTTAATGTACTGTTTTTGCTCTCTAAAATTTTAGCATACACATTTTTTTCTTTCTCTAAGTATTCATTCCAAAATCTATTATATTCTTTTTCATCTCTTTCTTCATAGGCAATTTCTGTCCAACTTTCATATAGGCTCACACTTCTTCCTCCTCACAATTAGTGCTTATGGCACTAGTCAATAATGCAACTAGTACCATAACCAATTTGTTTTTTGTTAGAATTCTGCTGAATTCACTGTTCTAGGGAAAGGAATTACATCTCTAATATTGCTCATCCCTGTCATATACATAATAGCTCTTTCAAATCCTAATCCAAAACCAGCATGTTTAGTACCGCCATATTTTCTTAAATCTAAATACCACCAATAATCCTTACTGTCAAGATCTAATTCTTCCATTCGTTTTTTCAAAATTTCTAGTCTTTCTTCTCTCTGACTTCCACCAATTATCTCTCCAATACCTGGCACTAATAAATCCATTGCTGCAACAGTTTTATCATCGTCATTTAATCTCATATAAAAAGCCTTGATATCTTTTGGATAATTAGTTACAAATACAGGTTTCTTAAATACTTCCTCTGTTAAATATCTTTCGTGCTCTGTCTGAAGGTCGCATCCCCATCCAACAGGATATTCGAACCTATCTTTAACTTTTTCTAGTATTTCAATTGCTTCTGTGTAAGTAATAATTCCAAAGTCAGAATTTACTATATTGTTAAGTCTATCAATTAGACCTTTATCAATAAAGGAATTGAAAAATTCCATTTCTTCTGGAGCATTTTCCATAACATATTTAATAATATATTTAAGCATATCTTCAGCCAACTTCATATCATCTTTTAAATCTGCAAAAGCTATTTCTGGCTCAATCATCCAAAATTCTGCTGCGTGTCTAGCTGTATTTGAATTTTCTGCTCTAAAGGTAGGACCAAAAGTATAAACATTTCTAAATGCTAAAGCATAGCTTTCAGCTTCAAGCTGACCACTTACAGTCAGATTTGTCTCCTTGCCAAAAAAGTCTTGTTCATAATCAACCTTTCCATCCTTATCCTTAGGTATATTTAACAGGTCAAGAGTAGAAACTCTAAACATTTCTCCTGCTCCTTCAGCATCGCTTCCAGTAATAATAGGTGTATGCACATAAACAAACCCTCTATCTTGAAAGAACTTATGAATTGCATAAGCCGCTAAGGATCTTACTCTAAATACTGCAGAAAAAGTATTGCTTCTTGGTCTTAAATGAGCAATAGTTCTTAAATATTCCATACTGTGCCTCTTCTTTTGTAGTGGAAAATCCGTAGTAGATGCTCCTTCTAATTCAATTTTATCAGCTTTTATCTCAAAAGGCTGTTTTGCATTTGGTGTTTCAACCAATACTCCTTCAATTATTAAAGCAGAGCTTATTGCAAACTTTGATACTTCTTCGAAGTTTGGTAAGGTTTCATCATATACTATTTGGACGTTTTTAAAGAAACTACCATCATTTATTTCAATAAATCCAAAAGACTTAGAGTTTCTGATAGTTCTTACCCATCCAGCTACTTTAATTGTTTTGCCTAAATATTCATGTTGCTGTCTAAAAATATCTTTTACTAAAGTATAGCTCATAATACTTCCTCCTTCTAATTATTTATTTGAGTGATTTTATATTCAAATAAAAATAATTTAAGCAATAAAAAAAGCCTATCCTCCCTTACAGGGACGAAAGGCTGTATTCCGCGGTACCACCCTAATTATCACATAATGTGACCAACTCTTCAACAGTACTATTTAATACTGCTCGCTATTAACAGTGCGACTCCGTCTAAGCCTACTCTTTCACAATTTCGGTTAGAGACTCTGAGATGTTCTTCAATATAGATTTCGTACTAACATTCCACCACAGTTAGCTCTCTATAACTACCTTCTATATCTACTCTTCTCTTCATAGTCTTTATTTGTTTTATTTACCAGTATTATAATATTTAACAACCCTTTTGTCAAATATTATTTGTTAATAATTAATTTTCCAAAACAATATTAGCAAAAAAGTTTATTTTTATACCTAAGTTAAACTTTTCATTATTGTTTCTAATAACTGTACCACATAAAAATACTTTTGAATATAATTCAATAAGAATATTTATTATTAAAGTAACCTTGAACACATATAATTATACTAGTTTTGTTAAAAGGGGATATGAATAATGAAAATACTTGATTTTGATGTTACATTATGGGAAAAAATTAAGCTTCCTGTTTCAAAACTCTATAGTGATAAACCTAGAAATCCAGTAAATAAAAAAATAATCATAAAACGCTCTAAACATAATACAATGAAAAGCAAAGATAATATGACTAAGAATAATAAAATCAAAAGCAATGGTATATCAATAATAACAATAGTTAATAGTGATAAATCAATAGATGTAGTATTTTCAAACTATAAGAAACAATACTATTTGAAAAAGGAAATGCTAATAGCTATAAATAGTAGTACTTGTGATGTTGAAAAATGGTTGTTTTATTCAAGAAAATATTCAATGGTAAGAGTATACTACCTGGACAATTTGACTCAAGAAGAATGTATAAAATACTGTATTGAGCGCTCCATATACAAGAGATTACTCTTTTTCTAAAATATAAAAGGCTTCTATTGAACATTATAAGATACTTTTTTGAAATCTATATAGGAAAGTTCATATTTATAAAAGCAATAAAGTAAGAACTTTCCATATATATTATAAAAAATGTGTTATAATCCAATTGTAGACAAGTGACAATATATATTTTCTATATTATTTTGACAGAATAGAGTCTATCCTATCTAATATTACTTTATCAATATTTTCATCAAATTTTCTAGCAAAAAGACATCTTGATTTAAGTAGTGATGGATAATCTAATATAGAAAAAACCTTGGGATGAGGAGGGTTTTTTATCCAATCAAGTTTTATTTTATCTATATTTGACCAGTCAATATATCTTAGATTATTATTAACTACATTTTTTGAGAACTTAGAGTTCATTATTATAGTTTGAAATATTTGCTCATCTGAGAATCTTGTATATCTATAGAAATTAATTACTTCTCTATTAGCATCAACATAATCTAATACATATTTGACACATTCTCTAGTCAATGACCACCATTGAGAGCCATGGTAAGGTTTCATGTTTTTAATGAATTCCCTTTTTACTCCCATTGATTTCATTTCGGTTTCATATTGATCTTTTTTCATTACTTCATTATCATAATCATAATAATACTCAATCCTATCCATGCCTCCATTTATTAACTCCTTAGTTGGAAAAGGATCAAAGTGTATAAACTCTTTACCTTTTCTTTCCTCAAAAAAGTTTATTATTTCATTATTTTTTTTAATAGGATAATCTTGTCCGCTAAGTAAAGAAATATATTCAACATCCTTATTATTTATCATTTCTTTAAGCCCATTTATTGTTGCCTCAACAAGGCTAAATGCTCCCCAATTAGCTGAAACCCTATTATTTACAAAGTGAACTCCTTCCTTCATATTAATAGCTTTAGTAAAATCTGAAATATCTACTTTTTTATCTACGTGAATGTAAATAAAGGAACCACTAAAACAGAGTCTATCAACAAGTCTTCCTAATTGTTCAGGATTTTTATGTGCAAGTATTAGATAACCAATATTCATTAGAACACCTCAAAATCATATGATAGCATTGCCTTATAGTTATTATATGCATTGCTTATAATAGTGCTTATTTGCTTTACACTATTTCATTTTTAACATACTTATATCTCTTGCATATTATATATAAATATGTATTGGGATAATATTTGTTTCGAATTATAACGAGGTGATAGCTTGAAAAATCCAGTCAATAAATCGTATAAAAAGCTCATAAATATTTCAACTGATGTTAAAAAAAATAACAGTCCTAAATATAATAATTCTATTACAAATAAAACAAGTAATGGTGTTTCCGTAATAACATGCACTCATATGTATTGCTATATGAATAATATTATTAAAAATTACATTAGACAACAATATCCAGAAAAAGAACTGATTATTATTTTAAATAGTAATAAATTAAGGCTTAATGAATGGAAGTATAAAGTGAGAAATTTTAAAAACATTAGAGTGTTTCAATTAAATGAAAGTGTTACTGTAGGCTCTTGTATGAATTTTGCTGTTGAAAAGAGTAGATACAACTATATAGCAAACTTTGACCATGACGATTATTATGGCAAAAATTATTTATATGACTACATGAAGATAGCTGAAAACAAAGATGCAGGTTTATTTGGTAAGAAAACTCAGTTTGTTTTTTTTGAAAAAAATAGTATTCTAGCCCTTAGAAATCCTAGAAACGAAAATAAATATGTGGATTTTATTGATGGTCCAACTGTATTTTTCAAAAAAAGTATATTTAAAAAAGTACATTACATTGACTCTGATAAAGCAGATAAACAACTATCTTATGATTGCAATAAAGTAGGAATCAAAATATATTCAATAAATAAAGAAAACTTTTGTTATATTCGGAGAGCATCAAAAGATATGCATACCTGGAAAATCGAGGATAATGATTTTATGGCTCTTCCATTTACTATTATTGGAAAAATAAAAAATTACAAACAGTTCGTAAATAAAGAAAGATAAAACTATGTCACTATCATTAGATAGTGACTTATTCACTATACCTTCCAATCTATCAAAGACTCTACTGCATTTATGTCAAAGGTTGGTATATTAAGCTCTTTATTTACTTTGTACCTCTCACTAAAAGAATCGTCTATAAAAATGGAATTTAGCTCATTAATAAAATCTGATTTTTCTTCTCCTTTTTCAATTTGAATAATATTATCAAATAATTCCCTTATCCTAAATCTTGAAAGAAGCTTCAATACATCTCCTTCATGTTTAGTTAGTAAATATATTTTTTTCTCATTATTTAAACACTGATATAGAAATAATACTATTAACGAATTAATTTTATTTTCAAATATTAAACAATCATCTAGGTCTACGTATACATTTTCATAATAATAGCTTAATTCATATTTGCATGTAAGTGATCTATCCATTTGCAATTTTCCTGGATTTTTTATAAGCTTTATATCAATACCAAGTCTATCATAAAGGCTTAAAATCGGAAGATTTATCCCAAAATTTCTGTATAATCCCATTGATCCTGCTACTCTTGGCCCTATTTCGAGTAAAGTTAATTCTTCTTTTTTGTTTTCCTTAACCTGAAAAAACCACACGCCTCTCAAATTCAGGTTATCATTTATTTGTTTTGCCATAGTATTAAATCTAGCATCTATAGTAGGTGAAGTATCAACACTAATACCATTATATATTCTCTTTCTTTCTCTTCCTCCAACAAATATCAAATTGGAATATCTATCCGTGAAGCAATCAACTGTAAATTCTCTACCTGGTAAATATTCTAGAATTAAAAGAGTCTTATCAAGATTTCTATAAAATCCAACTTCTTCCAAGGATTTAGCCAAATACGTCCCCTTGGAGCCTTGGCCTATATCAGGTTTTAGAAATACTGGATACTCTATATTCTTGTCGAATTCTTTATACATTTTAGGTACATTTATTTTATTTTTAAACACTTCATATGTTCTGCTTTTTGATCTGCACAACTTACATGTTTCATGAGTAGGAGAAATAACTATTGCTCCTAGCTTATCTTGGTATTCAGAAAGCTTCAATACTACACTATCATGAGCAGGAAATACAAAATCAATTTTATATTCTAAAATTATCTTTTGTAGTTCTTCTATGAAGCTTTTATCATCTATATATGAATTCATTTCAATATAATTCTTAAATACATATTTCCCGTGATTTGAATACTGACTAGAAGCACCGAACAATTCAAAATCCCTTGAATATGAAAGTGATCTGTTAATTTCTAAACCTGTTTCAGATCCACATGGAAATACTAAAACTCTTCTTTTCATTATCACTCCTCCATTAAATGAATTCGCAATAAATACTAGACTATTGATACTCTATTATTTTCTAGATATTCTAAAAGCTAGTATTAATCAGTTTACATATAAACTCAATATCCTTATCTTCTAAGTTGTTATATAAAGGTAGGCATAGGATTCTTCTTGAAATATTCTCTGCTATAGGCAAGTTGTAGGTACTGCTGGTAGATATTTTTAGATTATTTAACGACGGATAAAAATACCTTCTCGGGAAAATGCTATTTTTATTTAACTTATCTAGAACCGATAAGAGAATAGTTTCATCTGAAAATATCACTGGCATATAACTATAATTATATTGCTCAGTATTTATCTTTTGAAATTTAATGTTTTTATTATTTGATAGTAGCTTCTTATATATATTATATTTATCTTTTCTTTTTTTTCTAATTTCTTCGATGTATTTTAGCGATGCTAGCCCCATGGCAGCATGTAGTTCTGACATTTTCGCATTTATGCCAATATCAGTAACCTGGCCATTTTCATTAAATCCGAAGTTCCTTATTTGCCTAATCCTTTCAGCTAATTCCTTAGATTGAGTTATACAGGCACCACCTTCTACTGTATTAAAAAACTTTACTGCATGAAAGCTTACTACTGAAATATCTCCATAGTCTAATATCGATTTATCCTCATAATCTACAAATAAAGAATGAGCTGCATCGTATATGACCTTTAAATTATGTTTTTTTGATATGTTATTTATCGATTTGACATCACAGGGATTGCTAAAAACATGTACACCTAATATTGCAGAAGTTTTTCTTGTTATTTTAGGTTCAATTTTGTCTGAATCAATGTTAAGCGTTTCAGGATCTATATCAACAAATATTGGTGTACAGTTTTGCCATATAATAGATGAGCAAGTTGCAATAAAAGTGAACGGGGTAGTAATTATTTCTCCTACTAAGTCAAGAGCTTTTATTGCAATTTGAATCCCTAGTGTCCCATTAGCTACTGCAATTAGATTACTTAACTTTAGGATGCTGGATAATTCTTTTTCTAATCGTTTCACTAACTCCCCATTATTAGTAACAATTCCACTTTCCCATATTTTCTTTAAATATATTATGTACTCTTCTATTGGTGGAAGAAAAGGCTTAGTAACATATATATTTTTTCCCATATTAGCACCTGCCTTATATTAAAAAATTACACTTAGTAAAAAATTCCTTTATTTATAATATTTTAAATATAAAGTTATGTTACAAAATAATATAATTAATCACTAAATTCTCATTTATTGTTTTATTCCAAAGAAAGGCTTATTAAAATTAATATTAATAAATATAATATGCACACTATTAATAGCTAAGCATATGATAATATTGAAAAGCTTTTGTACCTTGACACTCTAAAAATTTACTCCCTAAGTTTTAGAGCAGAAAAGAAAACATCTGGGCTAGAACCCAGATGTTTTAGTGAAGCAGCTGTTATACATGATTTTTTATTCATAATTAGATGGGCAAGTAGTGCCTCCTGTTGCTCCTATAGCTACTTGACGTTTTTGTAATATCTTTAATGTTATGAATATAACCATTTTTTCTTCAATGTTCTTAAATATTCTTTCTTCAAATGGAACTGTTACCTTATGAGGCTTAGTTGGATTTAGAAACTCATCAAACTCAACGATTCTGCTACTAATTAGTTCACAGAAAGGTAGTTCGTTGAAAAACTCAGTTGTTGTTTGATTAAACTCAGAAAGATCACCAGATAATAACTTATCTTTATCTGCAAACTCTGGTCCAAATAGATCTCTTTGTCTGAAATACTGGAATTCTGATTCTGACCTGTTTCTAATACGAGCAGGAGCTATTCCATTAAATTTAACTGGTGTTGTAAATTTAAATGGTACATCTATTGTGCAATGCTTAATATCGCCACATATTCCTTTAGCATTTGAACAGCCAAGTGTAGCAAATTCAATATTCTTTCTGACAAAACCTTTTACAAATAGCATGTTAGTGTCTTGTAATAGTAAACATTGAGTAATCTTTAGATGCTTTTTAATATTTTTAATTTCTATAGCTGGCTCAGGTAGTTCGATAATAGAATCCACATTTACTTGTACTGTAAGCTCAGCTAAGACAACTGGTATCTTTGCTACTACTCCACTTACAATAGGTGCTAAGTCCACAGGATAGTTTTCAGCGTCAACTAGTGTTGTAGATGTAACATCTGTACATACTGATTTTCCAGGCTTACATACACTATTAGTTTCTTGTTTGCCATAGTTTACCTTTGATCCATATTGATTATTGTCTTGATAAGACATTAGTTTACCTCCTTAATACTATTTTCAGGTATGAGACTTATTTTCCTAGTCCCATTTCCTAGTACATAGTATTCAGGTGAATAATTTTCGTTACACTAGTTTTATAAATTATTATATTAACATTTGAAAAAGTTTCTTTTCCATTTAGTCTGTCTATTTTCATGATCAAGCTATTTTTATGGTGTCATAGGAATAGATACTATCTGGTTTTGCAGAATCCTAATTGTGATATATAAGATTCCTTCACCTTCTATTGCATAAATTCCCTTCCGTATAGACTCATTATCTGTACTTACTCTATTCTCTACAAATCTTTCAGCTTCTACTATTTTGCTACCAATAGCTTCGCAGTATGGTGCTTCGTTATAGTATTCAGTTACTATTTGATCAATATAATTAACATCCTCATATACTATTTCTTCGTTTTCTATTGTATCATTATTTAAATAATCACTCTTTCTAATACATTTAAATTCTTTTAATGTACTATTTATGGCTTTCTCTGGTTTAGTTATATTATATTCAAAAATGGTAGTACATTTAAAAGGAATATCAACTACTAGAGTTTCTACATCTCCATATGTTTCATTGTTTCTTAAAAAATTATTTACGTAATATTTAATATTCTTTCTTATGACACCTTTTATAAAGAGCACATCTGTATCTTGAATTAAAGTACATTGCTGAATTTTAATTCTTTTTATTATCTCTTTTATCTGAAATATAGACTCATCAAACTCAATTGAAGAGCTTATATTGATACGAACTGTAAAAGCCGCAAGAACAACAGGGATTTTTACCACTGCACCTGATGTTAGAGCTGTTATTTCCACCTTTTCATTAGGACAATTTTCTATAACTTTTTCTTCTTGCCAATTTACTTCTTCAAGTTCCTTATTGCCTAGCTCTTTTGACTCTTGTGATGTTGTATGTACGACATTTGGAGTCTCATATATTAATTTATGACCTTCTGGATATTCAGCTTTAACATTTACCATTATATTTCACCTCTTTCCATAGAAGCTAAATAATTAAAAATACTTTCTATATTTATAATATTCAATTATACTTATTAAGTTACAATTATTGCAAAAAAATAAATAAGGAACTATAGACCAGTTCCTTGTTCATTGTAAATTTATTTTTATAACAAACCTTCTAACCTTTCTTTTATAATTTTCTCATATCCATTTTCAGTTGGATTATAATATTTAATTCCTACAAGCTCATTAGGTAAATATTGCTGTGCAACAAATCCATTAGGATAATCATGAGGATACAAATAATCTTTGCTATTCCCTAATGAATCTTGAATATACTTATCCTCCATTTTTTTAGTAGTAGAATCTCTAAGATATGTAGGCACCTGTCCCATCTGACCCTTCTCAATATCTTCTAAAGCTTTATTAATTCCTAAATAACATGCATTACTTTTTGGAGCACATGCAACATATACCGCAGCCTGAGCAAGTGGAATCCTACCTTCAGGCATACCTATAGTATTTACTGCCTGAAATGCTGAAACGGCTAAAGTGAGAGCTTGTGGGTCAGCGTTACCTATGTCTTCTGAAGCACATATAATTATTCTTCTTGCAATAAATTTTGGATCTTCTCCTGCATATATCATTTTTGCAAGCCAGTATAAAGCAGCATCTGGATCTGAGCCTCTCATGCTCTTAATGAAAGCTGAAATAACATCATAATGCTCATCGCCATTCTTTTCATATCTTATTGCCCTTTTTTGAATACACTCTTCTATTACATTTATAGTGATTTTTATAATTCCCTCTTCATTGGGTGGTGTAGTTAATACTCCTAATTCTAAACCATTTAATGCGATTCTTGCATCTCCATTGCAAGCAATAGTTAAATGTTCAAGTGCATCACTTTCAATTTCAATATTAAATTCACCTAGCCCTTTGTCTTTATCTTTAATGGCCTTATCTAATATTATTTTAATGTGCTCGTTACTAAGAGGTTCAAGCTTAAAGACCATAGACCTAGAAATAAGTGCTTTATTTACTTCAAAAAAAGGATTTTCTGTTGTTGCACCAATCAATATTATAGTTCCATTTTCAACATATGGTAAAAGTGCATCTTGCTGACTTTTATTAAACCTATGGATCTCATCAATAAAAAGTATTGTCCTTTTATTATACATACCTAGTCTTTCTTTACTAATTTCTATAACCTCTCTAATATCTTTAATTCCTGATGTTACTGCATTTAATTGCTCAAAATATTTCTTGGTAGAATTAGCAATTATTTTAGCCAAAGTCGTTTTCCCAGTACCAGGTGGTCCATAAAAGATAATAGAGCTTAATTTGTCTGCAATAATTCCTCTATATAGAAGCTTTCCTTTCCCTACTATATGCTCCTGACCTATGAACTCTTCAAGTGTATTAGGACGCATTCTATTAGCAAGAGGTGCAGATTTTTTTAGGTTCATTTCAGCACTTATTTGAAATAAATCCATATACTTTCTCTCCTTTGTATATCTAGCTCAATTAATATTCTCTATAATATATAATTTTTAGTTGTAATTATCTACATAAGCAAATTACTTCTCTATGAATCCATATAAAAACTTAATATAGTTAATTTGTTCTTTAAGACCTTTATAAATGTCGGTTTTTCTTTCAACTGGTATTATTTCGTCCATTTTCTCTACAGATGCATGTGTAAATATCTGTTCTTCATTAATAGGATCGATATAGGCAATTTTGGCTTTTTTATTTGTTAACTCTTCAATTATTTCAATTGAATCATTTACACTTAAAGAAAATCCTCCACCTAGATTCATAATATCATATTTTTTATCATATTTTATCATCATTAAAATAACTTCGCAAATATCTTTTACATAGATAAAATCCCTTGACTGAGTTCCATCACCATATATTTTTATTTCTTCATTCATAAGTATATTCTTTATGAACTTATGAAAAGCCATGTCAGGTCTTTGGTGTGGTCCATAGACTGTAAAAAATCTAAGAATATCCACATCAATATTATATGAGCTCCCGTAATAATGACAAAGTGTTTCTCCCATTAGTTTCGATACTCCGTATAATGATATTGGTTTGGCATTATGAACCTCGGCCATAGGAATATGTTTACCATTTCCATATACTGTGGAAGAAGAAGCATAAATAAGCTTTTTTATTCCTTTATTCTTTATAGATTCTAATAATCTTTGCGTTGCTGTTATGTTATAAGTTATATACTCGTCAAAATTAACCTCGCTACATGCTGTTACTCCAGGTATATCTGCTAAATGAACTATGCACGTTATATTTAGTCCTTCAATTAATTTGCTTATGTTTGGATCTAATATATTATTTTCTAAAAAAATAAAATTAGGATTACCAGTGCAATTCCTAAGATGATAGTTTTTTATCCATTTAGGATAATTATTATAATAAGAATCTATACCCAATACTTGATGCCCAGTGTTTAATAACTGTTCGCACAGAATGCTGCCGATAAAACCTGCTGCACCTGTCACTATAATCATAAAAAATCCCCCTTCATATATTCTTATATCTAGTATATGAAGAAGGATTTATTTTGATATGAATAGTTACTAGATTTTTCTTACAATGCTACCTGAAATCGGATAAGAATAGTCTACTCCGTCTACTACCTTTATTATTGCTAGTATTGGAAAAACTACAGTTGCTATTCCAACTACTAATAATAAAGGTATTCCTATAAGAACAATAACTAGTAATCCAGAGATGATACTAGCTGCAATCATCATAATTTGAAAACCTAAAGCCTCTTTTGCTTGCATCTTTACAAAATCATCGTTTGAAACTAAAAAAGCTATTATTGGAGCTAATATTGGTATCGCAATAAATATACCAAGATGAGCTAAAGCACATAACAATTTTTGTTCAGTAGTTAGCATTCCATTATACCCTCCTTTAATGATTTTATTATATTACAATATTATGCTAATTAAAAGAAAAATAGTTAGATATCTATAAGGAAAGTAGGAATACTCAATTAATTACTTGTTAAATCAATATTTTCTTTACATATTCAGAGGTTAACGTACTTAAAATTCCTCCATAATTTAACCTAAAGAATACTTTTTCTCCAACTCTGTAATTATTTAAGCAATCTGTTACATCAATAATCAAGTGATCACTGCTACCGCCAAGAATAATGATATTATCATCTTCAGGGAATATGTTATCTATGCTTATGTCTTGTTTGCCAATAGCACAAATAGCTCTTTTCCTTATTCCTCTATCCTGGAAAACAGGCTTATTTCCAAAGGCATCCATGCCTATATCTCCAATAGGTAAAGATGGTTTCTCTTTCATTTCTATAATCTCTACTACTAATCTAAAACAATCTTCATATGTATCTTCAATTTTATTTCCATAAGCGGTTTCCCTACCTAAAACTATGGATTCTCCTAATCTAAGTTGATTTATTCCTTGAGGGATACCCTCTTTTTCTTCAAGAAGATATAAGCTACTTGAATTCCCACCAGAAACTATTTCAAGTTTTATACCAAGTTTGTTTTCAATGTTTTCTTTAATCCTTACTAGTCTATATAAATTTTCTTGATTCGGTATTACTCCACCGTAACATGTAAGATTAGTTCCTATGCCAATTAATTTTATGCCTTCTAACTTCAAAATTTCCTCTATACTTTGAAAGATCTCATTTTCATCAAAAATACCTTCTCTTAAATCTCCTAAGTCAATCATTAATATAATTTTATGTAGTAGGTCTTTTTCTATTGCTTTTTTTGAAAGCTCTTTTATAGTGTCTAGCTCAGAATTTAAGGATATATCTGCAAATTCTACTACTTCTTCAGCTTGGCTTATCATTGGAAGCCTGAGTAATAGTTTTGGAGCATCTATTGATTGCATACGCTTTAAGTTTTCAACTCTAGAGTCTGCAAGAATTGAAGCTCCAGACTCTACTAAAACTTTTGCTATTTCTGGTATTCCACAAAATACTTTAGTTACTACAGCTACATTAATACCATTATTATTACATAAAGTTATTAGTTTTTTTGCATTATGTCTTATTTTATTTAAGGATATCTCTACTCTTGGATACATTTTGTTCTCCTTTCTGTTAATGCTACTACACTAATGGCCACCCTACATTGGATTAATAGAGAACTAGCCTCTACTCAATTCCTAGACTATTTTTCATGAGTCTTATTGCAGCTTCTGGATATTTTTCTGATAGCACTCCTAATGATGCCATAATATAATTGTTGTCAACTAATATTTTTACATCTTTATTGGGCAATAGTTCATTGCCTTTATTATTCAAAGGTATACGCTTCATAATTTCTATTCTATTTGGTAATCTAGTTAGAGCTCCCCCTGTACCAACTACATATTTAACATTAGATAAATCCTTCCCCTCTGCAATTGTTTTCTTACCACTAGGTCCGTATAAATCTCTAAGTCTTCCAGCGTGTCTCTTCACTGCTGTTATTACAGCTTCAAATGTCAATTCTTCAATAAAACTTTTTTCAATATCTGAAATAGGAATAGGTTTATGGTTTTCAACTAAATTTTTAAGCTTTTCCGAATCAATATTAAGTCTACTAGCCAAGTTGTTTAATCCTATTCTTTCAACTATGTTATTTAAATTGACATATACCCCAAGATCTCCCTCTACCGTTCTTTTAGAAATTGGTTCAGGACTTACCAATATTCTATTTATTTCATCACTACCTTCTGTGACAGAGTGTACATCAGTTGTAGCGCCACCAACGTCTAAAACAAGAACATCCCCAATTTCTTCTTTTAGCAATTTTGCAGCTAGCATAACTGCTCCTGGTGTTGGAATAATTGGTCCCTTTACCATTTCTCTTACTTTCCCCATTCCTGGCGCATAAATAATGTGCTCTTCAAATACTTCTTGAATTATTTTTCTAGTTGGTTCAATATTCAGTTGGTCTATTTTAGGATAAACATTTTCAGTTATATATAGCTTCATTTTAGTGTCTTTAAATATTTCCCTAATTTCTTCTTGATTCTCTTTGTTTCCTGCATATATTATAGGAATATCAAGATTTAACCCTCTAATTAGTTCAGCATTATAAAGAGCAGTTTCTCGTTCACCATAATCTACTCCTCCAGCTATTAAAATAATATTCGGCTTAATTTCTTTAAGTTTATTTATATCAGATCTTCTCATTTTTCCTGCAGTTATTATATGAAGGTTTGCACCTGCACCTAAAGCTGCTTCCTTTGCCGCTCTTACCGTCATGTCATATACCAAACCATGAACGGTCATCTTTAATCCCCCTGCAGCACTACTAGTAGACATTAGTTCATCGTATTCTAGGTTATCTACGCTTAATCTTTCACTTAAGTCCTTAATAGCTGCCCTAAGGCCTATATTTACGTCTCCTTCCCTCACACTTGTAGGTGCTTGACCCTGCCCTATAAATATAGGGCAGTTGTCAAATATCTCATCAAAAGCATTTACTACTGTTGTTGTACTTCCTATTTCTGCAACTAAGACATTAATTTTCATTCAGCATTTCCCTTCTTTTTTTAACAAGAAAAGTAGCTACATGAACTCCTTTGGTCCCCCTACCAAATCCTGCATCTACACCTTGTTCTATAGCTAATTCATTAGATACTTGTGTTCCTCCACAAGCTAAAATAATTCTATCTCTAATTCCCTTCTCAACACAAAGCTCATGGATACGTCTCATATTCTTATAATGTATATCATCATGACTAATTATAGTTGAAGCAAGTATTGCATCAGCATTTAACTCTATAGCAGCATCTATTAGCTTATCAACTGGTACTGAAGTGCCAAGATAATGACACTCTATGCCATAGCCTTCTATCCCACCATGCTTAATATCAATAATTTCTCTCAACCCTACAGAATGCTCATCTTCCCCAACTGTCCCTGCAACTATTTTCATTGGAAGAGCCTCTATTTCTTCTCTTATTTCATCGTCTGACATAATCTCTGGTTTAGGTGGAATTACAAGTGTACTAGTGTCTATTGTAAATGGTACTTTTCCCTTTAGTTCAATCCGAGTACCTTCTGCTGCCTGCATTATTTCTTTATGAATGACTTCTACATCCTCAAGACCTAATTTCCTTCCTATTTCAATAGCAGCAAACTCTGCAGTTCTCTCTTCAGTTGGAATAAAAAGTGTTATTTGTATTATTCCATCGCCCTGCCATTCCATTTCTGGCTTAATTTTTGTACTTTCTCTAAGTTCTTTTGTCTCTTTCATTCTGACATTTACGTTGTCAGTTTCATCTAATTCATCAATATAAATTATCTTATCTGGATTTTCAAAAGTACATCCTCCAATAAGATTTGATGGATTATCTACGGCATTTCTATCATATTGTTCAATATTATTATAGCCAAAATGAGCTGTGACTGGAGCCATATAATCATCTTCTCTTTCGTATACAGTTCCTACGCCAATACCACCATCAATCTTTCTAACAATACCGTCTCCATTTCTTTCAGGGTAATATCCTGAGTCTACAAAAAATCCTTCTTCTACAGCTCTAAAATATCCACCTACTTCTAGCATTTCTTCCATAAACAATATAGCTCTTTCTTTTAATTCTCTAACCTTATCTGCTAACTCTCCTTTATCTCTTTTAATTTCAACCATTTCTGTAAGTCCATCCATACCTATTAAGGCTTGTTTTGCAGTATTAGTTCCTTCAATATTGTAAATATGCCATGGAACATTTCTTCCCTCATCAGGAGTTATGGTAGATTGAATATCTGCTCTTGTAAGCTTAGAAATCAGCAAATTAAGAGTATGGGTTACAGTAGCTTCTCTAGTTGAAGAACCCATATACTTAGTATTCTGTTGAGCTCTCATTTTATAATCCTTAAATAATTCTCTTAGTGCAACTGCATACGGTAAGTCTATTCTCATACAAGGTGCCGGTGGCGCTGTTGGCGGTACAGTAGAAAGACATATGTTTTCTTTTTTCATTCCTGCTTTTACAGAATACATCGAGTTTATAGCATGCTGCACCATTAGTTCTGGCATTACCTTCCATGCCTCTCTTGCAGTTGCATTTGCATTATGAGCGCCATCAATTTGAGCCATATCTGCCCACGTCATAACTTTCTTAGCTACTGCTGCATCTACAAACGATCTAATCATATTAATATTTCTATATAGTACATTATATTGTGGGTCTTGGTGCGCTCCATTTACTCCTTCTTCAGCAAACATAACGGCTATTTCAGGACCTGCCACTCCACTTACGTAAGAGTGATAATTTATTGGTCTTCCCACTTCATCTTCAATTAAATCTAAAGCCTTTCTTTGCGCTCTAACCTGTTTTCTAGTTATAGGTATACCACCTATACCCTGAGGTGTTCCTTCTATTAAACCGTCAAAGTGGCTTTGCCCTGCAGTTCTTATAACCATCAAATGATCTGCCCCATGCCATGCAGCCATCCTCATTCTTCTGATATCATCTTCAAATCTACCTGAAGCAATTTCTGTTGTAATAACTGAATCCGGCTGTGGATCAATATCATCAAAATAATGCGCTGATGGTAAAGGCTGACCTTGCTCTAAGTTTTCAGATGTGTCATAGTATTGGAATTTTCCTATATCTCTTTTCTGTCCTATTCCATCTCTCCAATGCCATCCTCTTCTTCTAGGTCTATAATTTTCAAGATTTTCTAATATATTTGTTATGTTTAGTTTTTCATTAGGCTTTAACTTCATTAATTATCACCTCCTGCAAATATCTTCATAACTTCATCCCACATCTGTCCTTCTACTAGTTTTAATCCTGCCTCTCTAATACTCATATCATAATCCTTAGACAATCTATATACTAAATGGCCAGCACCCTTACCTAATAAACCTCTGTCGATAGCTCCTTCAACAATAGAAGTAGCTTCTAGACTTGAAAAACCCATTCTTAGCAAAACTGATCTTTCTATTGAAGGGCTTGTTTGTTTATAAGCTAATTCCACTAATGGGTCAACTATTTTTTCTGCTAGTTCCCAAAACCTTGCTTCCAATTGATCTTCTGTTAAGTTTATTAAATGCTGTCTTCTAGTTTCAAAATCATCTTTTCTTTTCATCCTTGCACCTCCAAATTATAAAATAATCTTAGATTCTAATATTCAGACATAAATTCTAAGCTAATTACAAAGATACTTTCCGTGAAAATTTTTGCAACAATCATTACAAGCTTATACCTAGCTCTTTTAATATACTTATAACAAACTCTAGATTTGATTTGCTATCCTCAGCTAAAAATTCGATATCTTCTTTTGAAAGTGAATTTACATTCATTATTTCTATACTATTTTTAATATAGGATTTTCTAAGTTTGTTTAAATCAATATCCTTTGCCTTAATTAGGCCTGGATGCTCTGGTAATATTATGTTTTTTCCAGGAATTTCTTCATCAGGATTACCTATAATAATTTGGATATCATTTTCTCTTGCAAATGTAAGCTGAGGTTGTATATGTTTTCCTGCTCCAGTGTACTCTGTTTCTTGTACTAATACTATCTGGTCTTGATCTAACTCTTGAGCAATTGAAAATGCAGCTGCTAAGGATGTATTACCTGCAGGTCCCCTTTCTATACCTTCTATCTGTGCTAAAGCTTCAGTAATATAAAATACTTCTCCTTGATTTACAGTAACATACCTATCCATATATCTAAGCGGTCTACCAGCTGATCTAGGCACATCTGAACGATCTGGCCAAGTAGTAAAAGGTATTCCAAAACCAGTGTGTCCAGTAGTAAATGATTTTCTATTAAATTGTTTATCACTAGCCATATGAAGCCCCTTTAAGTTTACACTTGCACCAACAATTTGAGTATTTAACGCTCCTGCCTTTATAAGTCCTCTAGCAGTGCCTGTTAGATTTCCACCACCTGCATTTGTTGCAACTACTACATCTGGATCTTTTCCCTCTTTTTCCCTTAACTGCACAGCTATCTCATATCCTAATGTTTCTACCCCAGCAATTCCAAATGGAGTATATAAAGAAGCATTGAAGTACCCTGTATCTTCTAACATTCTTAAAAAAGTATAGAAAAGCTCAGGTCCTACAGATAATTGAGCTACTTCAGCTCCTAGTGCTTCACACTTTCTCGCTTTTTCAATTATTTCAGGCTGTCCTATACCTCTTGAATCATAACACTCTTGAACAATAATACATTTGAGTCCTCTCATAGCAGCTTGACTAGCCACTCCTGCTCCATAATTACCGCTTGTAGCAGCTATTACACCTTTGTAGCCAAGCTTTTTCGCATGATAGACACTCACTGCAGCTCTTCTAGCTTTAAAACTACCAGATGGATTAGCAGCTTCATCTTTTATAAATATTCTTGCCCCTTTCCCCTTTGGAGCTAACTGTCTTGCAAGTTTAGTAAGATTTTTAAGTTCTAGAATAGGAGTGTTCCCTACACCTGTCTCTCTTTGAATTTTTTGCATCTCTTCTAATGTATATCCTGTCTCTCTCATCATTCTTTCATAGTCAAATGCTATTCCACCAGTTTCAAATTCATCGTAATCTATGCCTATAGCCTGTTTCATAATCTCCTTTTTTCTTGCCATGACTCCATCGTAGCTTATATCTTTATTCATTTTTTTCACCACCTTTGAGAATATCTCTTAGTTGTCTACCTATAAATAATAGCTCTGGCATACATTTCCCAAAATCATGTCTAAAGTAAGGATTAACTTCTATAAGCTTTCCAGAGATTTTTCTTCCAATATAAGTCTCTACAGTTACTGTATCTCCAACTTTAGCTTCATCGTTAATAAGAAACCCTTTGTTCCACATTTCAAGTGGAACTCTTCTAGTATCTTCAGGAACCTGTGATGCTCTTTCATCAGGAGTTAGTATAATATTGTGTATTCTTACCCAATCACCTTTTTTTGCATATTCCACTTTTTTCACCCTACCTTTTTATTAAATCTCTCATGTCTCCCATTATTGCTCTAGGCACAGGTAAATCTATCATTGTTTTTAAGCCTGAGTCTGCATTTATAACATGAGGAATCATATTAACACACATGGCAATAGTACCTAATCCACCTTCTACTTCTGGCTTTATAGCCATATTTACTTCTGGCGTACCTTTTATTGTTATGTAGTCTCCAGTATAAGTACCTTCTGTTTCTGGCTCTATTTGCTGTGGATGTATCATATCTATCTTAACTTCTCCATTTACATATCCTTGACCTGTCATATTAACACCTGCTACATCTCCAGCCTTAGCAAATCCAAAAGGGGATTTTCTATCGACGCTAGTCACTATAGGCTTCATTTGTTGTTCAATTTTTTCTACTTTCCATCCTATTGCATTAGCAATCATTTGTATTGATTCTGGAAAACCAACATGTCCAGCCAAAGTACCATCTTCTACCCCTTTTTCAAATGCTTCAACAGTTAATCCAACACCTTGTTCCTCCATTACTGCAGGACCAAATGGTGATAAGCTATTTACTCTTTTTGCTTCTATATGCTCTACGTCAATCATACATCCTGTTAAACATACTACTAATAAATCCATTATTAATCCTGGGTTTATTCCAGTACCTAGTACAGTAACACCGTTTTCCTTTGCTATTTTATCAAGCTCTTTCGCTAGTTCTGGGCTTTGAGCATAAGGATAAGACATTTCCTCTGCTGTTGATATGACATTAACTTTCTTTTCTAGTGCATATTTTAATTTAGGAAATGCATTTTTAGTAAAGGAATCAGTGGCACATAGGCAAATATCACAGCTTTTTTCAGTTAAAACATCTTCAATATTACCTTTAATAATTACCTCTGGTCTGCCTTCTCTTTCAGCACCTAATACTTCATAAATGCTTTTACCTATTTTGCTTGGACTCATGTCACAAACACCGACAATTTCGACTCCTTTTTTCTTCAATAACATCTTTGCCATACCACTTCCCATTGCTCCAAAACCCCAAATTACTACCTTTACCATTTCCATAAAACCCACCTCCAAAATATTTTTGACATTAAATATATTCAAACAACTCTTATTGCAATATCCCTGCCAAAACGAACAAAAATAAGCAAATAACAAAACTGTATATTATCTACATTCTAGCCAACAAATATCATGAAAATTATGATGATATAATCAAAAATAAAATAACCGCAAAACTATTTGCGGTTATATGCAAATATATTTGCGGTTATAGTGGGATTCTATGTTTTTTTATTTTATGTTGAAGGGTTTGCCTTTTTACACCTAAGATTCTTGCAGCCTCAGAAATGTTATAACCTGATTCGTTAAGGGATTCTTGAATTAATCTTC
Organism: Proteiniborus sp.; assembly: GCF_040308045.1. Lineage (NCBI taxonomy): Bacteria > Bacillati > Bacillota > Clostridia > Eubacteriales > Proteiniborus > Proteiniborus sp. The sequence goes on along the minus strand of NZ_JAWRHZ010000022.1, from coordinate 100,753 downwards.
TTTCCACTGTATCAATAATATCTGGCAGTGGATTACGTGAATGTATAACATCGTTATAATTAGGCTCATTTTCCATAAAATTAGGTGTAAATCCATAAAAATGTTCTAGCTTAAGTACATGCTCATCTTTAGAAATCAGATTCATAGCACCTTCAATTAAGTTTTCTAATTCCCTTACGTTCCCTGGCCAAGAATGTTTCATAAAAGCTAGCATCATGTCTTGTGATATCACCCAAACATCTCTATTTAAAACTTCATTATAACGTTTAATAAAATGTGCACATAATAGTTTAATATCATCTCTTCTTTCCCTTAGTGGAGGAACCTTTATTGAAATTACATTAAGCCTATAATATAGGTCTTTCCTTAGAGTTCCCTTATTCATTGACTCCACAGGTTCTTCATTAGTAGTAGCAATTATTCTAACATCAATAGGAATATCCTTTAATCCCCCTACTCTTCTTATATAGCCTTCTTGCAGTACTCTAAGAAGCTTTGCTTGCAATGATAAACCCATTGAATTTATTTCATCTAATAGAATTGTTCCCCCGTTTGCCTGTTCAAATAAACCTGGTCTATCTAATGCGCCTGTAAAACCTCCTCTGACCGTTCCAAATAAAATTCCTTCTAATAGGGATTCAGGCAATGCAGCACAGTTTTGTCCAATAAAGGGCTTATTTCTTCGACTTCCATCATAATGTATACTCTGCGCAAAAAGCTCCTTCCCAGAGCCAGTTTCTCCATAAATTAGGACACTAGAGGATGAATCCTTTGCTTTTCTAGCTATGTCTACAGATCTTATAAAACTTTCATTGTGACCTATTAAATCTTCAAAATTATACTTATTACCTATAATAGAAATTTCTTTTTCTTTCTCTCCGATAAGCTCCATCTGTAAATCTACTAGCTGCTCTGAAAGTTTTTGAATATTAGTCACATTTCTTGCAATTTCCAATGCTCCTAAAATGGTTTTATCTTTTTTTATGGGAATAGTTGTATTTACTGTAGTTATTTTTTCACCCTTATAATTTAAATATGTTTGGGTTCTATCAAAGATTTTTTGTCCAGTATTAACTACACTTAGTAAAGTGCTTGTATGCTCATTCAAACTAGGGAATATTTCTAGTAATTGTCTATTTATTACTTTTTCTTTTTCAATTCCCTCTAACTTAGCCATTGCCTCATTATATAATATAGTTTTACCATCTGAATCTATGACATGGATTCCTACATCTATATGATGCAAAATTTTTTGCAGTAAAAGTTTTTCAAACTCATGAGATCTCATACAATCATTCCTTTTTTCTTTGCTAGATTAAACAAGCTGTATTAAAGCAGCCATCCTACCAGTTCTACCATTTTCCTTTCTATAAGAAAAAAACTTTTCATTATAACAACTAGTACATAACCCGCTTACTGTAATATTTCTACTTAATATTCCATTTTCCTCTAATATATTTTGGTTTGCTTTCCATAAATCTAGTTTCCATACATCTGTTGACTCTTTCAAAAGCACTTCTTCTATTGAGGATAGGTTTGTGTGAAATTTATCATATACATCTTTTCTAACTGGATAACAACAAGAGCCAATAGATGGTCCTATCCCAACTAAAATGTCCTCTGGATTTGAGCAGAAAACTTTTTGCATTGTCTTTACCATTTTCTCTCCTATTCTTGCTACAGTTCCTTTCCATCCTGCATGGGCAACTCCGATTACTTTTTTTGTTTTGTCAAGAAAAAACAATGGAACACAATCAGCATAAAATGTTAATAGCATAAGGTCATTTACATTTGTTAAAAGTCCATCTACTTTGCTATAATCCATAGATTTAGTTAATCCTTTTCCTGCGTCCTCTTCTGTAACAATTCTTATAACCGTATCGTGTACTTGGTCTGATAAAACCATTTTTTCCATAGATACATTAAACGCATTCGAAACGCGCTCAAAATTTTTCATAATATTTTCTTTATCGTCTTCTGTCTTTAAGCCTAGATTCAATGTATTAAAGGGTTTAGGGCTTAGACCTCCAAATCTTGTTGTAAATCCGTGTTTTACAAGACCAGTTTGTTCAAAGCTAGGAATTATATAATACTGTAATCTATTTACTTCTCTTAGTTCAAAGCCTATATTTTCATTCAAGTTACCACCTCTTCTACTTTTTATACACATAGTAGCATGAAGCATAATAAAAAAACTAAGCGAACATTTGCAGGATATGACTATAATTCTTAGCGAACGTAAATTAAAAATCCGTTAAGTATCTTGCATGTTTGAGCGAAGCGAGTTTGCAAGATATAGGATTTTTAATTGGAGTGAGCTATAGAATTATTCATATCCGAAACCGAGAGCGTGTATTTCTATTATGCTTCCCTTATTCGAATATTCTAAAAGGACTCATAAGAGTCCTATTTTTCATCTAGTAATTTTTTTAGTTCATCCATAAATGTATTTATATCCTTAAATTGCCTATATACAGAGGCGAACCTGACATATGCAACTTCATCAATATTTTTTAACCTATTCATAACCATTTCTCCAATTAGCCCAGTAGTTATTTCTCTTTCCATAGAATTAAATAATGCTTTTTCTATTTCATCAACCATCTCTTCTATAAGTTTCATGGAAACTGGTCTCTTTTCACAAGCTCTGATTATACCATTCAGAAGTTTATTTCTATTGTATGATTGTCTATTACCGTCTTTTTTTATTACTACAAGGGGTATATCCTCAATCTTTTCATAAGTTGTAAACCGCTTACTGCATTTTATACACTCTCTTCTTCTACGAATAGCTTGTCCTTCATCTGTAGGTCTAGAATCAATTACCTTGGATTCATAATAATCACAGTAGGGGCATCTCATTTGTCTTCCTCCCTTTATGCCTAAGTCTTAATCAAATTATATTACATCTTTTATTTAATGTCCATATGTAGGCAATTATCATTCTCAAATAATAAATTACTGTAATGTAAAATAATCCTACTTTCTATCTTCCCTTCTGTCTTCACCTCCATAGTATAAGTAATCTTCAGTATTTAAATTAAGATCTACTAATATAACATCTGAACCTATTCTAATAATATTTTGCCATTTAATAACATAATCTTGATTTTTTCCAAAAAGGCCTAATATTCTTCCTGGTCCAGGGAGTACAATAGCTTCAACTATTCCTTTTTCCAAATTTACGTCTAAATCAGATATGTATCCGATTCTAGTTCCATCCTTTACATTTATTACTTCCTTCTCGCGCAAGTCAGTAGCCTTTACCATTGCTTCACCTTCTTTTCAAAGTTCTATATTATATATATAATACGAACATATAGTAATATTCCTAATATTTATTCTTTAAGGCAATGGTAAAGGTAAAATTACTCTATATTAACTTTCTCATGTGTTTCAGTGCTGTTTTTTCTAATCTTGACACTTGAGCCTGTGATATCCCAATTTCCTCTGCAACCTCCATCTGAGTCTTTCCTTCATAAAATCTCAAATTAAGAATTAACTTTTCTCTATCATTAAGCTTTCTAAGTGCCTCTCTAAGTGCTATGCCCTCTAGCCAAGTTTCATCTTCACTTTTTTCATCACTAACCTGATCCATAACGTAAATTGCATCTCCACTGTCATGATATATAGGCTCGAATAAAGAGATAGGATCTTGAATTGCATCTAATGCAAAAACTACTTCTTCTTTAGGTAGTCCCAAGGCTTCAGCTATCTCAGATATAGTTGGCTCTTTTGAGTTTTTGTTTACCAAATGATCTCTTGCCTGCAATGCCTTATAAGCAATATCTCTTAGTGAACGACTAACCCTTATTGAATTATTGTCTCGTAAATATCTTCTTATTTCTCCAATAATCATAGGAACAGCATATGTAGAAAATCGAACGTTTTGTGATAAATCAAAATTATCTATAGCTTTAATTAAACCTATACAGCCTACTTGGAACAAATCATCAACATGTTCTCCTCTTTTACTAAATCTTTGAATAACGCTTAATACTAATCTAAGATTCCCTTTTACAAACTCTTCTCTTGCACTCATATCTCCTGCATGTATTCTATCAAACAATGCTCTCATTTCTTTATTGGTAAGTACTGGCAGTTCAGAGGTATTTACTCCGCATATTTCCACTTTATTTATATGCATTTAAGTAATTCATTCCTTTCATGATGTTTTGCCCCTTTTCATTAAAAATTATTGCCTTTTTGTAACCTTATTATTCAGTGATTAATGTAAATAGATTAAGTTAACAAAAAAAAATCAGACCCTTTATAGAACTAAATTTATTCGAAGAAATATTAATTAATAGTACTATTTCACACTTATTTTGGATACAAAACATATCATCAGGTAGCGAAATGAAGCAACAAAAGTTAATTAGAGTCTCAAGCAAAAACGGAGCGTATAAATCCGCTCCTTACAAAATTGTTTTATATATTATTTCATATCATTTTATTAATCTCTTTTTTAAGCCTTTTAATGATCCTTTTTTCTAATCTTGATATGTAAGATTGGGAAATACCTAGTAAATCAGCTACTTCTTTTTGTGTTTTCTCCTCTCCGTTCTTTAACCCAAATCTAAGCTCCATTATTTTCTTTTCACGAACTGATAATTTGCATATTGCTTGATTTAATAAATCTTTATCTATTTCTTCTTCTAAATATTTAAATATTATATCATTATCTGTCCCTAAAATATCTGATAATAACAATTCATTTCCGTCCCAATCAATATTTAAAGGCTCATCAAAGGATATTTCTGTTTTAGCTCTACTATTTCTTCTAAGATACATTAGAATCTCATTTTCAATACACTTTGAAGCATATGTTGCGAGTTTAATTTTTTTATCTGGTTTGAAGGTGTTAACTGCTTTAATCAAACCTATTGTTCCTATTGAAACCAAGTCCTCTACTCCTATGCCTGTATTCTCAAATTTTCTTGCTATATAAACAACAAGTCTTAAATTCCTCTCAATCAATACAGTCTTTATAGTTTCATCCTCATTAAGCTTAGAAACAAGGTAGTTTTCTTCGTCTGGTGTTAATGGTGGTGGAAGTACCTCACTCCCACCAATATAAAATATCTCTGACTCGTCATATAGTTTTAGCTTTTTTAATATCTTTATGTAATATATCCTTATTAGCATTTTGAATTTATTTATTATTTTTCTCATTTAGACTACCTCCTTTTCAGTAAACATTTCGGGATGAAGTAAAGCAGCATAATTATTATCATTTGAAAGATTATTATTATAAATTCCTACAATAATATCACAAAAAGATTTATCTTCATCATCCTTAACTATAACATTGTCTGGCTTAAAGCCTATTAACATTCCATTCTCTCTTCCTAATGACTTGAATGGAATTAGCCTAAATTTCATATTAGAAACATTCTCAATCATAATTGCTGAAATAGCTTCAAGGTCGTTCTCCTTATATTTTTCAAAAATACTTTGTACCTGTTCAGGCAATAAGTCTTTTATGGCAGAAAATTGAACAATAATCACCGGTGTCTGGGTTACAGGATCTCTTAAAAGATTTCCTGTATCAAGTAGGCCTATTACTTCTACTTTTTTATTATTTAAACCAACTATAATAGGCATATAAATCTTATTCTTTGTCAAAATTGATTGTACATATCCCCATACTATTTTGATTAATATATATGAAATAAATACAGCAAGCACTAGTACTTTCACGGGAAAATCTCTTATATAGAATATACCATTGCCTGCATAAGCTTCTACATCTGCTAAATAAAATAATGCTAATGAAGCACCAGCAAAAATGAAAGCCATTACATAAAAAGTTGCTATAAGCCTAATGAATTTTCTAATTTTAACAGGATTAAATGCAACTATAACGATAAGAATAGAAATAGAAATTTTAATAATAAATTTAGTCATGAATTTTAAAGAGGGAAAGAATATTACTAATGCATAAATAGCTCCAATAAAAGAAGCCAATAATACTCTGATATTATTTGCTTCTGTTTTAGTAAATTTTCCTGTTAAGTACAATAATATATAATTAATAGCCATGTTTTCTAATAAAAGATACTCAGCATATATGTACAAATCCTTGCCCCCTTTTTTGTACATCCATATTCTAATAAACCTTTATTCACCTACCTTCATTTTTATGTCTATTATAATACAAGAAACATTAGAATTATGTCACATGCTGAAGTCGAAAAAAAACCCTTTCTATAAAATAGAAAGGGTTATTTATCTCTTCTCCTTAAAAAAGTTGGAATATCTAAATCATCAGTATCAAATGATTTTGTTTCAGATATATTTTTATCTTTAATTTTGTCATTGGGAACAGTTAGTGACGGCTTGTCTATAGGTTTTTCCTGCTTGACATTGTCAAATCCTGTAGCAATTACAGTTATCTTTATCTCATCTTTTAGATTTTCATCTAGTCCTGCACCAAATATTATGTTTGCATCAGGGTCTACTGATTGTCTAATTAGGTCCGCTGCTTCATTAACCTCAAAAATACCTAGATTTGGACCACCTGTTATGTTTAACAACACTCCCTTTGCTCCTTCAATTGAAGTCTCAAGTAATGGACTATGTATTGCCTGTTTAGCAGCTTCAGTTGCCCTATTTTCACCACTTGCTTTCCCAATTCCCATATGTGCAAGTCCTTGATTTAACATAATGGTTTTGACATCAGCAAAGTCTAAATTAATTAGAGCAGGTACAGCTATTAAATCTGATATACCTTGAATACCCTGTCTTAAAACATCATCGGCTATGCAAAAAGCTTCAACAATAGAAGTTTTTCTTTCTACCACTTGTAATAATCTATCATTTGGTATAGTAACTAATGTATCAACTCTTTTTTTAAGCTCTTCAATTCCTTTTTCTGCATGCATCATTCTTTTTCTTCCTTCGAACATAAAAGGCTTAGTTACAACTCCAACAGTTAAAATACCAAGTTCCTTAGCTACTTCTGCAACTATAGGTGCAGCTCCAGTACCGGTTCCTCCTCCCATACCAGCAGTAATAAATACCATATCAGCACCTTTTAACACTTCTAGTATTTCATTTCTACTTTCCTCGGCAGCTTTCATCCCAACTTCTGGATTGGCCCCTGCTCCAAGGCCTCTTGTCAGCTTTTCTCCTATTTGAACTTTAGTCTCTGATTTAGAAGAATGAAGGGCTTGTCTGTCAGTATTTATGGTAATAAATTCTATTCCCTTTACTTGACTATCTATCATTCTATTTACAGCGTTATTTCCTCCACCGCCAACTCCAATGACTTTAATATGTGCAAATTGTTCTACATCTACTTCAAAATCGAACACTTTATAACCCCCTTATTTAATACTAAAAATAGTCATTCCAAAGTTTTTTTACAAAGGTTATCACTTTATTACTTTCCTTATTTTTGCTTTTGCTTCTTGTTTTTTTCTTTTCAACATTATTATATTCTATATAATAATTAAATTTCCTCTTTAATGAATAATTTATCATACCTACTGAAGCTGAAAATGTTGGATCCTTTACTCCTAATCCATTAGGTTGTCCTATACGCATAGGTAAGCCAAATAATAGCTTTATAATCTCTTTTATACCTCTTAGATAGCTCACTCCTCCCCCAGTTACTACTATGCCTGTTAATATTTCCTTCTTTAGTCCTACATTAATAAGTTCCTTGTTAATAATTTCTAATATTTCACATACTCTTGCTTCAATAATTTCAGCTAATTGGGTTTCAGAAATATTAACTTTATCATTAATCCCAATAGGACTTATCTGAAATGTATTTTCACTTTTTGCTAGGCCTGTATAAGCTAGCCCAAATTTTTTCTTTAAATCTTCGCTATCATTAGATGTAAGCTTAAACCCTATAGAAATATCATTAGTAATATGGTTACCTGCAACAGGAATAAGCCCCGAGTGCATGAGTCTGCCATCTTTAAACACTGAAAAATCGGTAGTCCCTGCTCCAATGTCAATAAGAAGTACTCCAAGTTCCATTTCATCCTTAGTCAAAACAGATTGCGCTGTAGCCAAAGGCTCCATAATAATCCCTAATACTTCAAGTCCAGCCTTATTTATACTCTTAACTAAGTTTTGAATTGTAGTTAGTGATGCAGTAATAATATCCACATCAGCTTCAAGCCTAACTCCAAACATGCCCGTAGGATCTTTAATTTCATCGTATCCATCTACTATATATTGTTCTGGAACTATATCAATGATCTGTCTATCAGGGGAAATAGAGATTATAGTAGCTGAATTTAACACTCTCTTAATATCTTCTGTCCCAATTTCTCTATTTTCATTTGAAACTGCTATTATGCCTTTGTTATTAATAACGCTTGCATAGCCACCAGGAATATTAACAAAAACTTGATCAATTTCAACATCTGCCATATTTTCAGCTTGTTCTACAGATTCACAGATAGCTCTAGATGTTGATTCAATATCTACAACAACGCCTTTCCTAATACCCTCGCAATAAGTTCTTCCAATTCCTAAAATCTGAATCTTACCAAACTTATCAATCTCACTAATAATAGTGCATATTTTCGATGTACCTATATCAATAGATGCGATATAGTCACCCATTATTTTTCCCCCTCATATAAAAACAAATAGTATTATATATAAGTTCAATATATCTACTTTTTTTCCTCTTTTTTTGCTAAAAATGATAAAGTTTGATACTTATTATCTAGTCTATTTCTTTTTTCCTAAATAATAATCTCCTTATAATTGCAAAGTTTTGGAATAGTCTACCTCCAAAGGCAAAAATTGCTGCATAGTAGAGAGGTACTCCTAATCTATCTCCAACATATGCTAAAAATGCTGCTAGTATTGCATTACCAAAAAAACCAGATATAAATATTTCCGTATTGAATGTTTTCTCAAGTGTTGCTCTTAAACCCCCAAAAACTGAGTCAAGACATGCTAGTATAGCCACTGAAACGTATAATGAGTAACTAGCCGAATAAGTTATAGGTAGATATATACCTATTAAAACTCCAATTATAATTCCTATTAACGCTAATATAACCATAATTATTCACCTTCTTTTTTTGGTTTTGCATATTTAAATTCTTGATCTGCCCAGTAATATTTAGGCACTTTAACATTGTCCTTCATAACTGTTTCTACTCTAAGTTTGTAAACTTCCCTCATAGCCCAGCCGTGGGAATTTGGTGCATTGATAGCTGCATATAACAATTTAGGATCTCCTATTGCTTTTATAACAAAAGGAGGTGCAGAACTCCTGCTATTAACTCTAATTGTAGGTCCACCACATTTAATCTCTGATCTTGACATAACCCTTTGGCCATTAATACTTATGGCCTCTGCTCCAGCTTTTCTTAAATCATTTAGGATATTTTGGATATCCGCATCATGTATAACGTCATCATCTATTCCAAAACCTACAATTTCTTCATCTTGATTATCATTTAATATTACCCATATTCCTGGACCTTGAACATCTTCCATTCCTGCAATTAGTTTTAACTCACTTATCTCATCGATTAAAAATTCAGAAATATCTGCCTCGTCATCATTAATTACACTTTCAAGTTTTACTAATTCTTTCTTTCTTTTTTCTGATGACTCTTTAATGTCTTCAATTTCTTTACGAATATTGTTTATGTCATTTTTCATAATTTGTATAGATCTTAATGAAACTAAATCATAATCATCTATATTCTGCTTCATCTGAAAAGACAATAGCACTCCTAGAAAAACAGAAAGGATTATGAGCCATGCCATTCCTCCATTTTTTTTCTCGCTCATTATCTAACCCCTCCAAAGCCTAATTTGATATTTCTTCTACTGGTTTAGCATATCTAAACTCTTTTATTTTTCTATATTTTGGAATAACTATATTTGGTTCCTGTTTTATGTGTATTTCTAAATTAAGAAGGTTTTCCATACGCCAAATGAGTCCATGCTTGATACGAAGTGAATTTTCAAGGTCATCTGCCTTCCCAATCGCTTTTATTACAAAAGGAGGACCAAAAGATGTACCGTTTATTTCAAGGTGGCCAGCAGCAGGGACTATTTCAGTAAAGCTAGTATATCTCTGATCATTAATAGATATTGCTTCTGCATCTGTAGCATTAATGACACTGATTACTTGGAGAAGAAAATCATAATTGTCTACAATAATACTGGAATCATCACCATATACAAGTTCTGCTGGAGGTTCATTGATTTCAATAACAATTCCAGGACCTTGAACATCTTCATATCCAGCTAAAATCCTATATTTTTCAATATCTTTGTATAAATTTTCTAAATATACATCTTTCTCTGCTTCCCCTTTTTCGTATTGCTTTAGTTTAGATTCCAGATTATCTAATTCATTTCTCATGCTATCTCTTTCATCTTGAAGTTTTTTATAATCAATAGCCAACTGTTGAGTCCTTTGAGTAGATATAACTCCTGAACCTACAGTATTTTCAACTGTTTTAAACTGAATAGCTAAAATTGCCCCTAACACAATACAGACTAAAATGATAGCTACTTTACTTTTAGTATCTTTCATTGTCCCACTCCTAATTCTTATCTTTAATTATGATTGCATTATTACCTTTATCTAAATGAATTCCTTTATAGCTTTGGTTTTTACTTTTTAATTCTTCTAATATAGACATAAGAAATTTCAATTTATATTTTACATCATCTAAGGTGCCAAATGCAACCTCTGCTCCATTGTCTAAATAAATAGTAAGTTTACCATTTTCGTCAATACTAACAGTGTCAAAGGAAACTGATAATCCTAAATTTATACTATCATCAATAAATTCCAGCATTTTTTCATAAGTTTCTTCATTATTAAAATCTATTTTATTGCCTATTTCTGGCTTAATTATTTCTATTCCATTTATCTCCATAATTGTTTCATCGTTTTTTTCAGAAAGAATATTGAGAATAATACCCTCTTCGTCAATGTATACATATGAGCCAATATAGGTAAAAATAGCAACTTCTTTTCTCTCATCAATATTAATAACTATCTTATTTGGTAATCTTCTTCTTAGTTTAACATTTTTTGCATAAGGATGTAACATAATGTTCTCTTTTGCCATTTTCAAGTTTATTTTAAATATATTCTCGTCTATCATTATACCTGAAGCAAGTATTAACTTTTCATCAGTAATTTTACTATTCCCATTAACTTCTATGCTTGAAATATGAAAAAAGCTTGTCTTTGTATAGAGAATAAGAAAAACTGAAGTCAGCAATAAAATAATAATAAAAATAAGTCTACTTTTCTTCTTTTTAATTTTTCTATCTATTTTGTTATTTCTGCTCATGTTATTCCTCCGATGGAGCTTGTCCTCTAGGCTTTAAGCAGCATATGCTGCCTAAATCTTCTTAATATCTGCATTTAAAGCAAGTAATGCTTTTTCTAGACCATCATAACCTCTTTCTATATGAAAAGTATCTTCTATAATTGAAGTTCCATTAGCTGCTAAAGCTGCTAAAACTAAAGCTGCCCCTCCTCTTAAATCTTTTGATGTCACTTTAGCCCCTGTAAGTTCTTTTACCCCTTTAACTATAGCAACTTTCCCTGCAATCTTTATATTTGCACCCATTCTAACAAGTTCCTCAACATGCTTAAATCTATTTTCAAAAATAGTTTCAGTAATAATACTTGTTCCATTTGCAATACTAAGTAGAGCAATTATTTGCGCCTGCATATCTGTTGGAAAGCCTGGGTAAGGCAATGTTTGAACTGTTTCTATAGCATTAGGCCTTTTAGGTCCAATTATTTTCAAAGTAGTACAATTATTATATATCATACATCCAGTTTCTTTTAGTTTTGCAATTATAGATTGTATATGCTCTACCTCTATATTTTTTAATATAACTTCTCCGCCAGTTATTGCAGAAGCAACCATATAAGTACCTGCAACAATTCTATCTGGTATAATAGTATGCTCCACGCTAGTAAAACTGTCTACTCCATCTATTCTAATTACACTTGTTCCAGCACCATGTATTCTAGCGCCCATTCCATTGAGGAAATTCTGAAGATCAATTATTTCAGGCTCACGGGCAGCATTTCTAATTATTGTAGTACCTTCAGCTTTTACGGCTGCAAGCATAATATTCTCTGTAGCACCTACACTTGGAAAATCCAATTGTATATCACAACCTCTTAGCTTTTCGGCCTTACAGAAAAGAAAACCATGTGATTCTTCAATAGTAGCACCTAACTGTCTAAGCGCTTTTAAATGCAAGTCAATAGGTCTAGGTCCAATTTCACATCCTCCAGGATAACTTACTTCTACTTCTCCACATCGTGTTAACATGGCTCCCATTAATATAATTGAAGAGCGCATTTCTCTAACAAGCTCTTCTGGTATCTTAATCTTAGAAATATTTCTTGAGTCAACAAAAATTACATTGTCTACTCTATTGACCTTGCATCCTATAGATACTAAAATCTGTTCCATAATCTCTACATCTCTTAGATTTGGAGTATTGAAAATTGTGCTTGTATTATTATTTATAACTGTAGCTGCTAATATAGGTAGCACTGCATTCTTAGCTCCAATTACTGGTACCTCACCAACTAGTCTTCTGCCACCTTCTATGACATACTTACTCATTCTTACACCTCCAGAATATGCTCCAAACTATATGTAAAAAAACAGTATATAATTATCTTATGCATATTCATAAAAGGTGTTACAATTACAAAATTTCTATCTAAGTAGCTCTCTTATTATATTAAGTATTCTCTCGTCTGCATTGATGATACCCATCTTTTTGCTTTTTAAAGCCATCATTTTTAATTTTTCTTTATTTGATATAAGTTTAATTATCTCATCATTTAGTAAGTCTCCGCTCAAGTCCTTTTCTAGTATAACTACACTTGCTCCATTTTTTTCTAGAGCTCTTGCATTGTACTCTTGATGATTTTCAGTTGTATAAGCTTTTGGTATCAAAATACTAGGTATGCCTACTGCAGTTATTTCTGCAATAGCAATCGCTCCACCACTTGTTATGATTAAGTCAGCTATAGATAAAGCCTTTGGGACTTCAAAGAAATATGGGTATATTCTAATATGGTTCTTTAGCTCATTAATACCTTTTTGCTTTAGCTCTTTCATGAAATTATCGTATAACCTTTTACCGGTAACATGAACTATTTGTATTTTATCATTATCTTTATTTTTTACTATTACATCTATCATGGCATCATTTAATTTTTTCTGACCACCACTTCCGCCAAATGATAAAATAAAGGGTATACTTGGATTAATAATCAAATCTTTATAAGCAGTTTGTTTATCAAAGCCTATAATATCTTGGCGTATAGGATTACCTGTAATAACTAGCTTTTTAGTATCTTTAAAATATTTTTTAGATTCGTCAAAGCTACCTGCTATTTTATCAACAAATTTTGAGAGTATTCTATTAGTCACACCTGGAAAAGCATTTTGCTCATGAATCATTGTAGGTATTTTCTTAAGTGCTGCCAATAAAACAATAGGACCACAAACGTATCCACCTGTTCCTATTACTATATCCGGTTTAAAATCATTTATTACTTTCTTAGCGTCGTTAAAGCCTAAAAGCAACTCCTTAACAGATTTAAAAGTATCTTTTGAAAGCTTTCTACTAAAACCCTTTACTCTAATGGTCTTAAATCTAAGACCTTCCTTTGGGACTAATTCTGCTTCAAGACCTTTTTCTGTTCCTACATATAATATATCTGCGTTTTTATATTCCATTTTGATCTTCCTAGCAATGGAAAGGGCAGGGTAAATATGACCACCTGTACCTCCACCTGTAATTAATACTTTCATTTTTTCAGCTCCTATCTAATTCCGTATGTCTTGATATGTTTAGCAAAATCCCTGCAGCTCCCATATACATCATCAATGATGTTCCACCAAAGCTAATAAATGGTAAGGTAATTCCTGTTGTAGGCATAGAAGACGTTACAACTGCAATATGTATCAAAGACTGAACAGTAATAAGCGCAACTATCCCTGATGCAAGATAACATCCAAATAAATCCTTTGTACTTAATGCAGTTCTTATGCCTCTCCAAATAATAAGTAAAAGTAATAACATTACAGTTACACAACCTAAAAAGCCGAGTTCTTCACCAATAATTGCAAATATAAAGTCGTTTTGAGGCTCTGGAATATAAAAGAACTTTTGCCTACTCTTCCCTAGCCCAAGTCCAAATAATCCACCTGATCCTAAAGCAAAAAGTGACTGAATTGCCTGCCATCCTGCATTATCTCTTACTTCTGCTGCAAAAGGATCTAAAAAAGCCATAATTCTCTTCATTCTGAATTCCTCACCGATTATAGCTATAAAACCGCCTATTGCACCTAGTATAGCAAGGAAGGAAAGATGAAAAACATTAGCCCCTGCAATAAACAAAAGTATAAAAAGAGTCAGTCCTACTGTAGCACTAGTTCCTAAATCTTTTTGAAGAAGTATCAATCCACAAGAAATTCCTATTATAATCAACGAAGGAATAAAACCTTTAAAGAATTTCTTAACATTATCTTTTCTTTTAGCAAGAAAATAAGAAAAATAAATTATAGACCCTAATTTAATTGCATCTGATGGCATAAACGTAGTAAATCCCAAGTCAATCCATCTTCGGGCTCCCTTAGCCTCCATCCCTAGTGGAGTAAATATTAGTAAACCTGTGATTATTGATACAATAAATATTAATTTTGCTAATTTTTCGAGTTTCCAATAATCAAAGTTCATGAAAAACAACATAGCAAATAGCCCCAAACCACTAGCAATAAGCTGTTTCTTTAAGAAATAATAGCCATCATTCATTCTATATAAACCATCTGGCCAGCTAGAGCTAAAGACCATTATTATTCCAATAAAGACAAGTAAAATCACAGCAATCATCAAGGTAAAGTCACTGGCTCTTTTTTTAGCCATTATTAGTCCTCCCTTAAATTCTTTACAGCCTGCTTAAATATTTTTCCCCTCTCTTCATAACTCTTAAACATATCCCAGCTAGCACAGGCAGGGGAAAGAAGAATGTTGTCACCAGGCACTGCTAATTCAAAGCTTTTATTAACTGCTCCTTCTATATTATCTACTATATATATATTACTAAAACCTTTACTTATTGCAGTATCTTTTATTTTTTCTTTAGTTTCTCCTAAAAGGATTAATGCCTTTACCTTATTATTAAAACTTTCTATGAAATCTTCAAAACCAGTTCCCTTATCTATGCCTCCAGCAATTAGTATTATTGGAGCTTTTAGGGCTTCAATAGCCTTAATGGAGGCGTCTGGATTTGTACCTTTAGAGTCATTATAGAAGCTTATACCTGATATACTGTCTACATATTCTATTCTATGTTCTACTCCTTCAAACTCCTTAAGTGTTTTAGCAATAACTTCTGTATCAATATCTAAAGCCCAACCTATAGAAACCAAAGCTAATGCGTTTTCAAGGTTATGCTTACCAGGTATTTTTATTTCTCTGCAATCCATTATTCTTTTAGTCTTTAGACCATCATTAATAATTATTTGACAATCATCGACATAAACTCCCTTGTCTAATTTATTACTGGCACTAAAAAATATCAAATTTGATTCTATATCTTTGCCAATTTCTCTTAGCAATAAATCATCATAATTCATAATTGTATATTCGCCTTTTTGTTGATTTATAAATACTTTTTTCTTTGCCTCAACATAGTTGTCAAAGGTTTTATGCCAATTCAAATGATCAGGAGTAATATTTGTTATAACACTTACTTGAGGTTTAAAATTTTTTGTGCTTTCTAGCTGAAAACTGCTAGCTTCTATAACAAAAATATCTTCCTCTCCTGAGTTTACAGCTTCCCACAATATCCCTACTCCTATATTTCCAGTAACGTGACAGTTAACACCTGTATTTTTAAGTAGTTCACCCGTTAGTGCTGTAGTAGTAGTTTTACCATTTGTACCAGTTATTGCAATAAACTTATTATTAGTTATTCTATAAGCTAGTTCTATATCAGTAATTACTTCAATTTCTTTTTCTAAAGCTGCTTTTATAATCGGAACGTCAACAGGAATACCTGGACTTTTCACTATAAGATCTATATTACCTAAATCTACGTCATTGCTTCCTAATATATAATTTATATCTATATCCTTCAATCCTTTTAATTGCTCTTTTAGTTCCTCTTTAGATTTCATGTCAGTTACTGTTATCCTTGAACCTAATTTATCCAAAGCTTTTGCAGTAGAAACTCCACTAACTGCTAATCCTAATATTAATACATTCTTATCTTTTAATTTCATATTTTTCACCTGCTCCTATTAGATTAACTTAAACTATAAATGCCTATTAAACACAAAACTACTGTGACTGACCAAAATACTACTACGACCTTAGTTTCCTTCCAACCCTTCTGTTCATAGTGATGATGTAGAGGAGCCATAAGGAAAACTCTTTTCCCAGTGAGTTTAAATGAGAATACTTGAATAATAACTGATAGTGCTTCTGCAAAATAAATCCCTCCAACTAATGGGATTATCAGAGTCAAATTGAGAAGCACTGCTACTGCAGAAACAGCTCCTCCTAAAGCCAAAGAACCTGTATCTCCCATAAAAACTTTTGCTGGATAAGAGTTATGCCTAAGAAATCCAAGACATGATCCCGCTAAAGCAGCTGAAAATATTGCTACGCTGTTCATGCCAATGTTTATAGCTATTAAGCTAAAAAAAGATAATACAATAAGAGTAACACCCGAAGCTAATCCATCAAGACCATCTGTTAGATTAACGCTATTTACTATACCAACTACTACAAATGCTATAAATGGAACATATAACTTGCCTAGATCCAAGTAAACATTGTCAAAAAAAGGTATTATCAGCTTAGTTCCCAAAATTGAATTATTAGATTGATATATTGCTAAAATCACTGCTAATATAAATTGTCCTATAAGTTTTTGATAAGCTCTTAAGCCTAGTGATCTTCTAAGTACTACTTTAATAAAGTCATCTATAAATCCAATAAATCCAAAGCCAACTGTTGCTAAAAGTAAAACAATCATATCTCTATTCAGTATGCCAGATGATATGGTGGTAATTAGAAGTGCGATAATCATTATAATTCCTCCCATAGTAGGAGTACCGCTTTTTTTGTAATGTGTTTTGGGACCTTCCTCTCTAATGCTCTGACCTACTTTTAGTCTTTTAAGTATAGGTATTAAAATAGGACCTAAAAGCAAAGTTATTGCAAAGGAAATAATGATTACCCTTATTATATCTTTATAGTTTGACATGTTTCTTCTCCTCCAAATGCAAATTAAATATTTATCTCTAAGTTTTTTTATAATATTTCTAAAGCTTCTTTTACAACATCTCTTTCATCAAAGGGTAATATTTTATCACCAATAATTGTGTAAGTCTCATGACCTTTACCAGCTAATAATATGATATCCTTTGGTTTACTATTCTTGATAGCATACTCTATAGCTTCTTTTCTATCAACAATGGCTATATAATTACCATTGACCTTTTCTACACCGTTTATAATATCATCAATAATTTTTTGTGGATCTTCTGTTCTTGGATTGTCTGAAGTTACAATACACAAATCACAATGTCTTCCAGCAACTTCTCCCATAGGAGCTCTTCTAGATATATCCCTATCTCCTCCAGCACCAAAAACTGCTATTTTTCTCCCCTCTGCAAACTGATCAATAACACAAAGCACTTTTTCAAGAGCATCTGCTGTATGTGCAAAGTCTATAATAATTGTAAAGTCTTTATTGTTTGGTACTACTTCAAATCTTCCTTTTACTCCTTTTATTTCCTCTAAGCCAATTTTAATATCTTCGAGAGCTATGTCATAAACATAGGCACAAGAAGCAGCGGCCAAACCATTATATACAGTGAAGATACCTGGAATATTCATATTTACATCAATGCTTCCCTTTGGTGTATGTAATTTAAAACTAACACCTGTAGCCATAAAAGTTAATTCTGATGCATAAATATCTGCTTTACATTCAATACCATAAGTTAATAAAGGTGTATTTAATTTAGATAATTCTTCTATAAGCTTTTTACCATATTCATCATCACTATTTATGATGTTATACTTATTTGACATATAAAAAAGTTTCTTTTTTGCATTAAAATAATTTTCAAAGGTTTTATGGTAATCTAAATGATCCTTAGTAATATTAGTAAAGATTCCAACATCAAAATTGCAATAGGCTACTCTACTTAATTCAAGAGAATGAGATGACACTTCCATAACACAACTCTCAACGCCAGATTGTAACATTTGGTCAAATACTTGTTGAAGTTCTAAGGATTCTGGCGTTGTGTTTTTCGTTTCTACATGCTTTCCATTTACTTGACTTCCTATAGTTCCAATAACTCCAGTTTTTTTACCACTTGCTCGAAAAATGGACTCCACAATATAAGTAATACTAGTCTTGCCATTTGTTCCAGTTACACCTATTAGGTTAAATTTATTAGATGGATTATCAAAAAATTCAGAAGACACCTTAGCTAAAGCTTGTCTTGTATCTTTCACTTTAATTAAAGTAACTTCTGAATTATATTGCACATCTTTTTGGACAATAATAGCTTTTGCACCCTTTTTTATTGCTTCATTAATAAAGTCATGACCATCAACTTTAAATCCTTCAATGGCAACAAACAAATTTCCCTTTTCAATTTTCCTGGAATCATATGCAATTCCAGAGATATCAATGTCTGTCTTTCCATTAATAATATCAGTTTCAAGACCATAAGTAAGTTTATTTAACTTCATATATTACACCTCACAAATAAAAGTTTACCTTATATGATAATACCATAAATTTATAAATGAATACAGTCTACTTAAAAGGCAACTTTCAAACAATTTGCTTGAAGTTGCCTCTTAAGTCAATTTTAGTTTACATTGTCAAATCTTACATTTACTAGAGAATTAAAGTCTACTTCTGTTCCAGCCTTTGGTATCTGTCCAACGACTACTCCTGACCCAGAGAATTCAAATCTTAGATTTAATTGATTCAATACTTCTGTCGCCTCTTCACGAGTGGTCCCTGTCAAATCTGGCACTACAATTTTTTCTGTTTCTTGCCTTTTTGACTCTACATATAAATCTATACTGGAACCTCTCCTAACAACATTTCCAGGTAGAGGAAATTGATCTAAAACCACTGAACCTTCCTCAATAAAGTAAGCATCAGTATTATACTTTAACCCTAATGATAAAACTATTTTACTAGCCTCTTTTATGTTTTTGTTTCTCACGTCTGGAACAGTAATATTTTCCTTTTCATTATTTTCTTTCTCTTCCTCAGTAAATTGAGGCTCTACATCAAGATAACTTAATATGTCTTTTACCACTTCACCAGCAACAGGTGCAGCAATCTGTCCACCATAATATGCTCCATTACTAGGCTCGTCAATTATAACAGATACAACAATCTGTGGGTCATTTGCAGGTGCTATAGCAACAAATGATGCTATGTACTTACCATCAGCATAGCGTCCATCAATTACTTTTTGTGCAGTTCCAGTTTTTCCAGCTATACGATATCCAGCTACATAAGCACCTTTTCCTGTGCCATCTGAAACAACACTTTCCAAAATTTTCATTAAATTCTTCGATGTCTCTTCAGAAATAACCTTTCTCTTAACCTCAGGTTCATATGAATGTACTATGTTTCCTTCATTATCTACCAGCTCTTTTACAACTCTAGGAATCATAAGATTCCCTCCATTGGCCACAGCAGATACAGCTGTAGTAAGCTGTATAGGAGTAACTGCTACTCCTTGCCCAAAAGAAATAGTAGCTAGATTAACATCCTTTATAGCCTTGGGACCACTCGGTATTATTCCAGGTGATTCGCCTGAAAAAGGAACTCCAGTTAACTCTCCAAATCCAAAAGCTCTTAAGTATTCATACATTTTCTCTGCACCTAATCTCAGTCCAACTTCAACAAAGACTACGTTACATGAGTTCTGTACTCCTTCTACAAAAGTTTGACTCCCATGCGGATTATAATATCTCCAGCATTTTATAGGCTTACCACTTTTAATTTGCCTTACATATCCACTACAATAAAATTGACTACCTGGATTTACAACATTCTCTTCAAGACCTGCTGCTGCAGTGATTATTTTAAAAGTAGAACCTGGTTCATATACATCATTAATGGCAAAGTTTCTCCACATTGCAAACCATTTTTTCTGAATTTCTTCTTGTGATAGACCTTCCCAAGACTTGGCCTCATCTTCATTGCTAGGCGTTGTAGGTGTATTAGGATCATAATCAGGTTTATTAGCCATTGCTAGCAAATCTCCCGTTTTAGGATCCATTACAAGAATTGAAACATTTTTAGCTTTATTTTTGACTTGCACTTCTAGCGCTGCTTTTTCAGCAAAATGCTGTATAGTTTCATCCATAGCCAAAACTACATTTAGACCATCCTTAGCCTCATAAAGGATTTCATTATCATAAGGAAGCTGTCTCCCTGCAGCATCTGTAGTCTTTACCCATTTTCCTGTTGTTCCGGTTAAATATTTATTGAATGATGCCTCTATTCCATATTGTCCTACTTGATCTATATTATTATGGCCAATTATATGTGATGCAAAACTTCCAAAAGGATAGTATCTTTTATTATCTTCAGCAATCTCAATACCTTTAATTTTAGCTTTTCTTAAGGCTTCACTTTCTTCTTTTTCAATCCACTGTTTAATCTTTACTATACTTTGCTTGCTAGTAATCTTATTAAATACCTCTTCCTCATCAAGCTCTAATATTTCTGCTATTTTCTCAGCATCCTCCTTAGGATTCTTTATATCAACTGGTCTACACCACACAGTATCTCTACTAATGCTTATAGCAAGTTTTTTTCCATTTCTATCTAGTATAAGTCCTCTCTTAGCTTTTACAGGAATCCCTCTGGTCCATTGTTCCAATGCTTGCTTTTTTAATTCTTCACCTTGAACAATCTGTATTACTCCCAATCTTATAATCAAAGCGAAGACTCCTATAGATATTAGTAGCAAGGAAATAATAAGTCTTCTTTTCGTTGATAAAGTGGGTAACGACACAAGTCTGACCTCCTAAAACTTATTAGATAATTTACTTACTGCACTACTGAATAACTTTAAAATACCTAATTTCTCTGACTTATCTTCTTCAATAGCATTGATGCCTATATTGTTATCATTCATGTTCACGCTAATGTATACAATTTGATCTTTAGCTGGATATACCATTCCCAACTTACTTTCAGCTTCTCCCTCAATCCATCCAGATTCTTTAATCCTTTCTAGCTCTAGAGATATATCTGTTTTATGCTTACTTAGCTCATTTATCTCCTTATCTAGTTTAGAAACTTCCATTTTTATCTGAGTCATTTGAGCATATCTAAATAGAACTCCAAGACAAATAAATAAAGTTAACAAAGCAATGCCAAAGGCTTTGAGTTTTAGAGAAAAGTTGCTTTTTCTACATGGTTTTAATTTTTTTGTTTGCCTTACATAATTTTCCTCATTATATGAAAACACTTCTCTTTTTGCTACTAACAAGTTTATTCACTCCTTCTAATGTTTAGAACATTAAACTTTCTCTCCAATCCTTAGCTTTGCGCTTCTTGCCCTTGGGTTAAACTCAATTTCCTTTTCTGACGGCAAAATAGGTTTTTTAGTAACAATATTCAGCTCTTTTTTCTTGTTGCATACGCAAATAGGCATCTCGGGAGGACAAATACAATCAAGGTTTAATTCCTTAAATGTTTCTTTAACAATTCTGTCTTCTAGTGAATGAAATGTAATAATACAAATCCTTCCTCCAGTATTTAATAATTTTACTGCTTTATTTATTGAGTCTTTAAGTATTTCAAGTTCTTTATTTACTTCTATTCGTATTGCCTGAAATGTTCTCTTAGCAGGATGTGGCCCATCTTTTCTAGCTCCGCTGGGAATAGCCTTCTTTATAACATCTACTAGATCACCTGTAGTATCAATGGCTTTGATTTGTCTTTCGGTTTCAATAAATTCAGCTATTCTAGCTGCCCATCTTTCCTCACCATATTCCTTAATAATCCTTTCAAGCTCTTTTTTTGAGTATTTATTTACAACATCCCATCCACTTAGATCTTGAGATATATCCATTCTCATATCAAGAAATGAATTCTTATTGTATGAAAAACCTCTATCACCCTCATCTAATTGATGAGATGAAACTCCTAAATCTAATAATAGTCCATCTATTCCACTTATATTTTGTTCTTTCATTATGACGTCTATGTTTTTGAAGTTATTATGTACTATTATTACTTTATCTTTAAACTCTTTAAGCTCCTCAGTGGCTTTCTTTATTGCGTCAGCATCTTGATCGATACCGATTAACTTTCCATTTCCCAACCTTTTCACTATCTCCTTTGAGTGACCTGCTCCACCAAGAGTGCCATCAACATATATTCCATCTTTCTTGATATTAAGTCCTTCTATTGCTTCATTTAACAACACCGATATGTGCTCAAACTCCATATCATCACCCCATACTTTTTAAGATTATTATTTACTAATCAAATTATATATATGACTTAAATACCAAGTTCACTCATTTTCTCAGCTATTGCATCATAGCTAAGGTTCTCATCGTCATTATATAAATCCCATTCTTCTTTGCTCCATATTTCAACTCTATTAGAAACTCCTATTACCACTGCATCTTTATCTATTTTACAATGTTCTCTTAGGTTGCTAGGAATAAGAACCCTTCCTTGTTTATCTAATTCACATTCAGTAGCTCCAGAAAAGAAAAATCTCACAAAAGCTCTAGCATCCTTGCGGGTAAGTGGTAAAAGTTTTAGTTTTTCTTCTAATATCTTCCATTCATCTTTTGGATAGACAAAAAGGCAATTATCTAGACCCTTGGTTATAATAAATATTTCTCCAAGCTCGTCCCTAAATTTTGAAGGTACTATTAAGCGCCCCTTATTGTCTAGTGAATGTTGATATTCTCCAATAAACATATATTACACTCCATTCGAGGGAATCGTCCCCACTTCGTACCACTTTACACCACTTTATAGTACTAGTTCTATATATTTTCGTAAATTCCTGCTAGTTTTTAAGAAATTTATATTTTTTTTAATAGGCCTATAGTACTAAAAAAACCCATTTTTCAACAAACTATTTACAGCATAAAAATAAAATTACCAAATTGTAACTAAGAAATAACAAAAAAAATCCTTCTTTTCGTCAGGAATGACAAAATATTAGTCATCCTGCGATAGGAAAGGATTTTATTAATATAAGGTTTAATTACTTAAATGCAAAAGTACTAAACTTACCTAGATATTTCTTTATCATTTATTGCTTGTCTTTTTTTAATAACAACAAAAACAACAATACTTACAATTATAGTTACGACACTAATTAACTGTGCAACTCTTATATTTCCATACATTAGACTATCAGTTCTCATTCCTTCAATGAAATATCTTCCAACTGAATATAGTGAAAGATACAGCAAAAATA
The DNA here is from genome assembly GCF_040308045.1 of Proteiniborus sp. Taxonomy (NCBI): domain Bacteria; kingdom Bacillati; phylum Bacillota; class Clostridia; order Eubacteriales; genus Proteiniborus; species Proteiniborus sp. The sequence continues at coordinate 77,234 of NZ_JAWRHZ010000022.1, read as the reverse complement.
CTTCTCCATCTGCCTTTTTTCTTTTTTTATACCACAAAAGAAATAGAAATACTGCAAAATTCCATAGCGATTCATATAAAAAAGTTGGATGTACTTTTTGGCCCTGTACAATGATTCCCCAAGGTAAATCAGTAGGACCACCATGAGCTTCTCCATTAATATAATTTCCCCATCTACCTATTGCTTGCCCTAAAATAATACTAGGACCAGTCAAATCTGCAAGCTTCCAAAATTTTATTTTCTTTATCTTACAAAATATAACGCCAACTATTATTGAGACTATTAAAGCTCCGTGTATTGCTAGCCCACCTTCTCTGATATTAATCATCTTCATAAAGTCGCCTTTGTAATAATCTAAATTAAAAATAACATAATGAATTCTAGCTCCTATAATAGCTGCAGGCACAGCAACTAATAATAAGTCAAGGATATTCTCTTCTTCTATGCCTATTCTCTTAGCTTCTCTCATAGCCACTATGGAGGCCAATAATAACCCAAAGGAAATAATTATTCCGTACCATCTAACTTCCATACCAAACAATTCAAATGCAACTGGATCCATAATAATCCTCCTTCTTCTTATATAATTAAAGCTACTAAATTTTCTAGTAGCTTTAATTATATTTTTATTTAATTATAAAGTCAACAAACTACTTAGGATTTACAATAGATAAACAGCTACTCTCTTTTTTGAGAAAGCTTCTACACCTTTCTTCAATGTCACCTACATTAATTTTATCTAAAGTATTTAAGTATTCATGCATTGAATATTTTTTATAGAAATAATTTATAAAACTTGTAGCAACATTTTCAATAGAATTAAAATCCATAAGATGATATCCAATTAACTTTTTCTTAGTTCTATTAAAATCTTCTTCTGATATCCCTTTACTAATTATATTTTCTAAATTTTGTTTTATTCTGTTATAAACTTCCTTTGGAGAATTAGATTCACCGCCTAATATTGCATGCCCATAGTCTCTGTGCCCTATGTATTGAAAACCAAAGCTATCATTTATTAAACCTTCCTCATAAAGTTCCTTGTAGAAATCAGAGCTGTTGCCAAATAATATTTCAAGCAAAATGTTTGAACAAATCTCTTTATGTACTAGTTTTTCACCATCATACCCAACATCTAGGTCTTTATACCCTATATAAAATAAAGGTATGGAAACACTTAGTTTTTCCTCAATTATTGTTTCATTAATAGTACCAGGCTCCTTAACCTTTACTCTAAGTATTTCTTCTCCCAACTTTTCAGTCTTTTTTTGCTTTTCACTAATTATATTTACTGCTTTTTCCAAGTCAATATCTCCTATCATAAATAAAAGCATATTGCTTGGATTATAAAATGTATTATAGCACTTATACAGAAGGTCCTTGTTAATATCTCTTATGCTTTCTACGGTTCCTGCAATATCTATTTTTACTGGGTGCTTGACGTACATTCCAGAAAGACAGTTTGTATATACTTTCCAATCAGGAGAGTCGTTATACATTCTAATTTCCTGCTGGATAATACCTTTTTCTTTTTCTACATTTTCATCTGTAAAATAAGGGTCTTGAACAAAGCAAAGCAGCAGTTTTAAATTCTCATAAAACTTATCTACACATGAAAAAAGATAGGCTGTTTGAGTATTACTTGTGAAAGCATTTACATATGAGCCTAATTTAGCAAATTCGTCAAATATATTCACATCTGGTTCCTCAAATAATTTATGCTCTAAAAAATGAGCTATGCCTTCAGGAACTATGGTTTCTTTACTTTCTCCAATAGGAACAAAGTTATTATCAATAGATCCATAATTAGTTGAATATATAGCATATTTCTTAACATAATTTTTTTTAGGCATATAGAAAATCTTTAATCCATTATTTAATTCTACATTATATATTTCTTCACTTAATCTTTTACTCTTTATAGTATTAATCTTCAATATATCTCACCTCATATCCTCATTAGTTAAGAAATAAATTGTATCTAGCTTTAATTCCTGACAAGATTTGACAATATCTTCTTTCGTAACTCTTTTAATACTATTTATATATGTTTCAAATGATCTCATCTCTTTAGAGATAGCATTACTTAAATAAAACTCTGCTACAGAATAATTGTTATCTTGTAAGGATTTAATTGAAGTTGTTATTGAACTTTTAGCATCTTCGATATCTTCTTCTGTAAAATTACCTTTAATCATTTTATCTACTTGACTTTTTATTATTTCTTTTGTTTTCCCAAAATTTTCAATCTCAATTCCTGATGATATAAGCATTATGGACTTATATTTTAAAGTTTGAGAATATACATAATATGCTAGACTTTCTTTTTCTCTAACAAATGTAAATAATTTAGAGTTTGGTCCTCCTCCAAGTATCTCATTTGCTACAATAAATGCGTCAAACAAATTACTTTCATAAGGTATATTTATCCTATAACCTAGTATTAATTTTCCTTGACTTACATCCATTTTTTCAGTTATTATACTTTTCCCATTTAATTTTTTGTCTGAGATATTCTCTCTTGGAATATTAATAATTTCTTTTCTATTAAAATCTAACTTCTTACTTAAGACTTCTTCTATATCTAGTCCTGTAAATTTTCCTACTATAGTTATTTCAACAGGACTAGTTTCTAAAATATCCCTATAATGATTATAAAGACTTTTATTATCTATCTTTTTTACATTTTCCACTTTTCCAAATTTATATATACTAAATCTCTCACCTTTACACATTTCTTCTATAGCTCTTTCATAAGCATACTGTTTCTTATCATTTATTCGTCCTTCAATTCTTTTCACTAGATTCTCTTTTTCTTGAGAAACATATTTCTCAAGAAAAATCTCATTCTCTAACAGCGGATTAAATATTATATCTAGCAAAACGTCGAAAATTTTAGCATTATAGTTTTTTTCTCCAATAAATTTAGTTTCTGGTCCCTCTATAGAAAACCTTATAACTTGTTTTTCACCTTTTTTATTTACATCTAAGCTTAGATTTGCCCCGTAAAGCTCTTCAAGTCTTTTTTGAATGTCTATAGAAGTCTTATAGTTCATCGTACCTCTCTTTAACACTGCTGGTACTAAAGCATTTAAAGAAGCTTCTTCGTTAGATAAAAGCCTTATAAAACTAATACTAATAAGGATTGATTTAAATTTATCTGTACTTATTGTATTTAAATTTATACCTTTTCCAATTTCTTTTCTGTTGTATTCCATTCATGTACTCCTCCTTAATCTATTCCCATTTCTGTAGATTTGTAAATTCGATCCTGTTTTTAAGTTCATTTATGAAAAGAAAATCATTCAAAAAACCGTCAACAATAGTAACTTTAACACCTTCAGGAAAGTTTACCTTTGAAGCAATTTTCTTAGATATTGTAATATTTTCAATATTTGTTACTGAGGGTTTCGTGTAAATTAAAACTATTTTTCTAATACTATAGTCCAATAAATCAATTATCGATTCTTCATAATCAGGTTCTACATATTTAAACCAACCTATTTTAATTTTGTTCTCATTGATTCCGGTATTATTTCCCAGTTTTGCTTTAATTCTATTTCTAAACATAGAATCTTCTCTTACTGCTTTTAAATTATTATTTTTTCTATATCCTACCTGTCCTTCACCGACTAATATAATACCAATATTTGCTACACTTTCATCGTCTATATGTTGTTTTATTTTATTTTCATATGATATAGCAATGTCTTCGCTATTCCATAGGGGGTCAGTATATTTCACGTTAATGTTTAGGCTATATAATTTCATTCTTTCGATTCTAGATTTTAATATTCTAAGATTTTGCCCCTCAGTTAAAAATACTGGGACAATAATTACATCTCTGTAGCCATCATTGGCAATTTCAATCAAAACTTCTTCTACATAAGCAGTATCGTAAAGATATGATACATATACTTTGAATTCATTAGTCAAAAAAGTTTGAAGTCCCTTTTTTACTTTTATAGTATTCTCTTTATAATTACTTTTCCCTAAGAATTGATAATGTCTTTTATTCAACCATAAAATATAAGGCGAAATAATCTTGTCTTTTATACTTCCATTTATCTTAATATTTGTAATGCCCTTTTCAAAAGAATACATCTCAGGCTCACCTTCATATACTAGCAAAACTGCCTTCCCATCAATATCTTTAACTGTTCCTTCAACTGTTAATTCCATTGAATATCCTCTAGAAAATATAATTAAAGTTGAAATAAAAAAAGATAAAGTAAAGACTAATGTTAAATAATAAAAAGGAATTCCTGATAGTATTTTGTCCTTATCTTTTATAATTATTAGAAGTATGCTAATTGATATAGTAAGGCATACGCTTTCCTTTGGTTCTTCAAGTACAAGATATAATACACTGAAAAACACAAAGAAAAAAATATAAAATAAACCTTTACCTAAAAATTTTGCCTTCTTCATATATCTTCATTCCTCACAACAAAATAGTTATTATATTACTATATTATTTTTTAAGTCTTCGATATATGAAGAAATCCAATCATTTGACTGGATTCTATAAAAATTACTTTTTGTTGTTTATCTCACTTAATATATTCTTAATGTCTTCACTAATAGTTCTATTTTGCTCTCCCCTAATTAAAGATTGCTGGATGTCATCTAGCCGATAAAATAGGTTCTTGTCTGCTGTAATATTTATTCTGTTAATATTTTCATCATAATCCTTAATTGTATCTATTATTCTTCTTTTTAAATCTTCTGATATCTCGCCTTCAGATACAATAACTGCTACTATGGCTTGATTATCTGAAAACACCACTGTTGCATCGTCAATACCTGACAAATCTACTAACGCATCTGCAGCCACTTCACCTTTAATAACTTCTTGATTTGATTCAGTAACTTTTCTTTCCTTATCAGTTTTTTCTTCTTCAACACTAATATTAGGTCCTGGCTTTCTTGCAGTTTGACAGCCTGATGCTACTAAAATAATAAATAAAAAAGCTGTTATAATATGTAATAGATTGACTCTTTCTCTCATTAAAAACACCTCCTAAGCATTAGTTTTCCAATAATTATTTTTTTTATTAATAAAAAGTTTATTTTAATTTGAAGTGTAAAAAATATTGGTGTATAATTTACTCTAGTGTATGAATTTGTATAACATAATGAGTTGAAAGGAAGATAACAATGAAATTAGGAATTGTAGGGTTACCTAATGTAGGTAAAAGTACCCTTTTTAATGCAATAACTGCTGCTGGTGCAGAATCAGCCAATTATCCTTTTTGTACTATTGAGCCAAATGTTGGGGTAGTAGCAGTACCTGATAAAAGATTAGATGTATTGGCTGAGCTGTTTAATTCAGAAAAAATAGTTCCAACTGCTATAGAATTTTTTGATATTGCAGGTTTAGTAAAAGGTGCAAGTAAAGGAGAAGGATTAGGAAACAAATTCTTATCCCATATAAGGGAAGTAGAAGCAATAGTTCATGTAGTTAGATGTTTTGAAGATGAAAACATTACCCACGTAGAAGGTAGAATAGATCCTATTAGCGATATTGAAATCATAAATATCGAACTAATGCTTTCTGACCTAGAGATAATAAGTAGAAGAATACAAAAGACAGAAAAGCTAGCAAAAGCTGATAAATCATTGCAAAAGGAGCTAGAAATATTAAATATAATTAAAGATACTATAGAAGCTGGTAACTCAGTAAGGGCAATTAACTTTACTGACGAAGAAAAAGCCTTTGTTAAAGAATTGAACCTATTATCATATAAGCCAATTCTATACGTTGCAAATATATCTGAGGAAGATTTATTAGGAAATCCTGAAAATGATTATGTTAAACAGGTGATCGATTATGCTAGCAAAGAAAAATCTGAAGTAATTATAGTATCTGCACAAATTGAAGCAGAAATATCCGAACTTGAAGATGAAGAAAAGAAAAGCTTCCTAAATGATTTAGGACTTAATGAATCAGGACTTGATAAGCTAATTAGTGCAAGCTATAAGCTATTAGGCCTAATGAGCTTCTTAACTGCTGGTCCAAAAGAAACTAGAGCATGGACAATAAAAATAGGTACAAAGGCTCCTCAAGCAGCAGGTAAAATCCATTCTGATATGGAGAAAGGATTTATAAGAGCAGAAATAGTTAATTACGCTGATTTAGTTACTTGTGGTGGATATCCTCATGCAAGAGAAAAGGGATTAGTTAGACTTGAAGGAAAAGAATATATAATGCAAGATGGAGATGTAGTTGTATTTAGGTTTAATGTATAAGTACTTTTAAAGATTCAATATAAAAAAGGCATGAAAAGTTATATAAATTTTTCATGCCTTTTTATTATCAGTAAATTTTTTCTTTTGAAGATAAAGATTATTATTGACTTAGAGTTCAAAAATAAAACACACTATACTCCCATCATCCTACTAAGTGGTCCATCTTCCTTAATAATATCTTCTAACTTATAAATAGGAATCGGAAAGTATGGAAATCCAAATGCATATGGTGTAATTTCGTAAAGTTGAAAAAATATTATTAGGTTATTATCTACTAAATAATAATCTTGCTGTGGGCTTATGCTTTCAAATTCATTAATTATCAATATTTCTCTTTCTGCTATTTGTTCTTTAACCATATTAGATAATCTTTCAATATAGTCACTATTTGGTTCAAACAAGTCCTCTAGTTGATATATTTCTGCTGTAAATACATCTATGTTTAATGCTTTAATAATTGTCATAGGATGTGCTCCTCCAAAATCTCCTAGCTGGACTAAGGTGAGACTTAATAAATCTCTTTGGTTGGCTTTTATTTCATATGAACCAGTAATGTTAGTTAATAAGTCTGGTCTTCTTAATTCCGCTGCAATATCTAGCATAAGGTCATATATTTCATCATTTATTTCTTTCTGAACTTCTGGATTTTCCAGTCCATATACCATTGGATAAAGAATATCTGTAGTAGGAACGTAATATCTACAGGTGTGAATCATAACAGGTAGTTCGCTAAAATCCATATCCTCACCTTCCTAGTTTTCATATAAGTTTTGTTAGTACTAAATTATGAAACATGGAAGATTTGGTGACTGAGAGTATTTTACTCTCTTTCCATCTCATCTGTAAGCTCAATTATTTGGTCTATTAGACTACCAATGAATTCAATAGTATCTAATAATGGTTTATCTGTAGTTATATCTACTCCTACCATTTTAGCAAGTTCTACAGGAGTCTTTGTTCCTCCTGCCTTTAATACTTCCTTCCAGTCCTCTACTGCTCTTTCACCTTCAGCCAATATTCTCTGGCTAACTTGAGTTGCAACTGTAAGTCCAGCACTGTATGTGTATGGATAAAGACCCATATAGTAATGAGGTTGCCTCATCCAAGTCAGCTCTGCACCTTCATTTATAGTAACAGCATCTCCCCAGAATTTTTCTAATACACTTTTCTTAATCTCATTAAGTTTATTAGCATGTACGCTTCCACCTTCATCGATTATTTTATATACTTCTCTTTGATAAGCTGCTTCTAACAAATGTGTTACAAAATTATGATAATAAGTATTGCTAACCATTGAAGATAGAACCCATCTTTTAAACCTAGGGTCATCCTGCTGTTTAATTAAATAATTGCTTAAAAGCATTTCATTTATAGTTGAAGGTGCCTCAATAAAATAAAGTGATGGTGACTCATTAAACATATTATTGTGGCTTTGAGATAACATAAAATGTCCTGCATGACCTAGTTCATGAACTAGTGTAAATACTTCACTCATAAGTCCATTCCAAGAAAGCAAAATATATGCATGAACTCCATAGGGAGTTGCACAGAAGCCACCTGTAGACTTTCCAATGTTTTGAGCGAAATCTACCCATCTTTCATCATAAGCTCTCATAACTAAATTTAGGTACTCTTCTCCCATAACAGATAATGCACCTTTAATATATTTTTTAGATTCTTCTATAGTTACCTTTGGGTCATAGTCTGGATCTATAGATACTTTAAGGTCTGCAAATGTTACTTCATCTAAATTATATATTCTTTTTATAAGTCCTGCATATTTTCTCATATGAGGAGCTAGCTTTTCCATAATTAAATCTATTTGTCTATCATAAAGCTTCCTGTCTACTTTATGCTCAAATAACAAGTAGTCAAATACAGAATTAAATTTTCTCATTGTAGAAATTATTTTTTCTTTTTGTACTTGAGTTTGATATGCAGAAGCAATAGTATTTTGATATTCTCTAATTTTCCTTGAAAAGGCATCAAAAGCTGCTCTTCTTATTTCTGTATCTTTTTCTCCTTGATAGTTATTTTCAAATAACACGAAGCTAAGAGGATGTTCCTCGCCTTTTGCTATAAACTTTCCAAAATTCATATCTGCTAGTTTTGCTTGATTGTATAAATTATAAGGAGAATCTAATACTGGAGATAGACTTGCAAGAGATTTTTCTACTTCTGGATGAAGAGTATGAGGCTTGCTTCTTTTAATATCTTCAAGGAAAATTTTATACTTATCAGTATTGCTTATAGCTTTATCTAAAATATTATCATCTGTTTCCTTTAATTCGCTTTCTATAAAGGTTAGCCTACTAAAAACCTCTGAAAGTACCATTTCGTTCTTTATGGCTTTCATTTGATTATCTGAATCCGTTTGATCTACAGATAGTGCTAAAGAAGCATAAGTATTAGTTAGGTAGCCTTTAATGTATATTTTTTCAAATTCTTCAATGCATTTTAAGATAATTCCTGGATTACTTAACTTATCCTTATATGTACTTTCTAGCATCTTGGATTCTTCAATAAGCTCATTCATTGCTATTTCATATTCTTCGTCTGTTTTAAAAATATGAGACAAATCCCAAGTTAATGATACATCTATTTCTTTTCTAGGCTTTAATCCATTACTCAAATCTATCTACCCTCTTTCACAGAAATTTTATTATATATGTATTATTTTACCTTAATGGTTTAAAAAATCAAATCTTTTAAAGTTTTATTTGTAAATAGTAAGAAATGCTTTGATTAAAGATAATAACTAGGGTATTATAGCTTTTAGGACAAATATTTCATAAATAAAAATATTATATAAAGTGCAAAACTTTAACAGAAAAACAACAGACTATTTATTATTTTTGTTGTATAATTATTTGTAGTTTAATGAATTGTAGAGGAGCAAAAGGAAATGAAGGAAAACACAAAAACAGTAAACGTTAAAGAAATTAGAAAAAAAATATTATCAATGATTCTACCAATAACTATTGAAAATATCCTTCAAATGACTGCAGGCTTTGTATCTATGGCTATGATTGGAAGAATTGATGCTATAGCTATTGGGGCATTAGGAATAAGTCAAAGGATTACACAGATTATTTGGGCTCTATTTAAGGGAGTTACTACAGGTGCATCTGTCTTTGTGGCTCAGGCATATGGTGCTAATAATATTAAAAAGCTAAAAAGTGTTGTGCAACAAACACTTTTATCTACAGTAATCCTAGTGTTGATTTTTCAACAAATAGTTTTCTGGAACGCTACAACACTCTTAAAGATTTTTAATCCAACACCAGAATTAATGTCAAATGCCACAGCATTTTTGAGAATTGTATCGTGGGGTCTGCCTTTTATGGCTATATCTCTTGTAGTTACAGGAGTATTGCAAGGAATGGGTAATGCTAAGGTCCCAATGAAAATAGCATTTATAATGAATTTATTAAATATTATATTCGGATTTTTACTTATTTTCGGTAATTTTGGATTTCCAGCCTTAGGTCTTAGAGGTGCAGCTATTGCAACTGCTATTGCTCAAACAATATCAGCTTTAATTGGTCTGTATGTACTATTTAATAAAAATGGAGTTCTAGGTACTATGAATAATAGAAGCTTCTTTGAACTTGATTTTAAGGAAATTTTTTCAGTGTATAAAATAGGTATGCCTTCTGCTTTTGAATCTATATTTTGGCAGATATCAGCTATAATTTTGACAAAAATAATATTAACTTTTGGCGAAACTGCACTTGCAGCATATCAGTTAGGACTTCAAGCCGAATCAATTTCATTTACACCTGCAGCAGGATTTGGTATTGCAGCTACAGCATTCATTGGTCAAGCCATTGGCTCGAGAAGCAAGGAATTAGGTAAGATTTATTTAAGAGAATTAATAATTGGAACATTACTAATAACCATTTTCTGTGCAAGCATTTTAGTTTTCCTTCCTGGGGGAGTAATGAGACTACTAACTGATGACTATGAAGTAATTAAGCTAGGTTCAATATACCTTGTTATAATGGGGCTGGTACAGATTCCACAAAATATTTCCGGCGTTTTAAATGGTGCGCTTAGAGGAGCGGGTTTTACAAGAGTCCCAATGATAGTAGCAGGCGCTGGGATTTGGGGAATTCGAATTCCTTTCGCATTGATTCTAACTTATTATTTTAAGCTTGATATCAGAGCAATATGGATTGTTATGGGGATAGACTTAGTATTTAGATTCTTTTTAAGCTTAATAATATATAAAACTAAAGATATTTACGAACAGGAGCTTTTAATAGAAACCTCTAATGCATAATAAAAAACATAAAAGCAAAGTAATATTACTCTGAAGTTAAACTCATTGACAGTTCTGAATTTTACTTGATAACATAATAATTAATATGGTCTTAAATTAAGAAAAGAGGAATTTAAAATGAAAGTTTTGGTAGATGCTGATGCATGTCCTGTTAAAGAAATCATAGTTGAGATTTGTAAGGATTATAATATTGAAGTAATTATGTTCGTTGATACTAGCCATTTAATTAACTTAGACTGTACTATAATTACCCTAGATAAAGGCAGTGATTCTGTTGATATCGCAATAGCTAATTACTGTAGCAAAGGTGATATCATAGTTACTCAAGATTATGGTGTAGCTTCTATGGTACTAGGTGCTCATTGTTATGCTATTAATCAAAACGGTTTAATATATTCTAAAGATAATATTGACAGACTTATGTTTGAGAGATTTTTAGCACAAAAATCAAGACGCGCAGGTTTAAAAGGAGTAAAACATAGAAAAAGAGCTAAAGAAAATGATGATGCCTTTAAAGATTCTTTTATTTATTTGATAAATATGGCTAGACAAACAAACTGATACGTTCAAGACAAAAACAATGATGGAACGGTGCATACACCGTTCCTGCAGCACTAAAATATATATTTAATGATAATTCCTATGCCTATTGTAAATACTTGTATTAGGTTTAGGATGACGAAGTTCTTAACTGCTAAAACGAAAGTGTCTCGCTTTGTTTGTTTTTGGAAGAATATTTTGATGTTTCTACTTACAGGTATAAAAGTAAGCAATGAAATAACAGAGACAATTGGTGTAATTCTTAATATTACAAGCACAATTACATCTAAATATGCTATATAATACAATGTCTTAAATAGTTTTAAAGCCCTTTCCTTTCCTATGAAAATTGGCAATGTATATCTTTTGTTTACTATATCATCATCAATATCGCAGGTATTATTTGCAAGCATTATATTTCCGATACCAATAATAGCTGGAATACATAGCAAGAAAACAAATACTATTTCTTTGAGGTTGATGCCAAGGTTTAATATTCCATTTACGTATGAAAAAAAAATAACATTGCTATCATATATGTGTATATATATTGAAATAAACACTATTATGAAGCCCATAAATAATCCTGAAAATATCTCTCCTAAAGGCATATGTGAAATAGGAATTGGTCCATAAGAATATAATACCGATGCTGCAAATGATATAACCCCTAGTATTAGAACTATTAAATTAGTATTTATATATAGTAAAATACCAAATACTACTGCTATTAAAAATAATATTGCTATAGTAGCTACTACTACAGATTCTTTTAGTTCATATTTCACTATCGCATTATGCTTTTCATAATTATAACCATGTTTTTTTATAGCTTTTCTGTAGTCCATATAATTGTTTACAGCAGTAGTGCCCATGTCCACTGCTAACAATGATATGAACATTATAATAAAGTTTTTAAGGTTGAAATTATCAAATCTGTATAATGCATATACTGTTCCGAGAAAAAATGGAATCATGCTGGCTACTTTAGTTTGTATTTCAACTAGTTTAAGAAAACTAGACATTGTCATGTTATCACTCCTGTTGTTTTCAAATATATAAATAAATTATTTACCTCATACTAAAACCCTCCTGCTCCACCTCCACCAGCTCCTCCTCCGCCACCACCAGAAAATCCTCCTCCGCTACCTGTTGACGAAGATGTGCCACTGAAAGATCTATTAATACTCTTATTAAAGTCGTTGTTTTTATCATGAGCAAATAAGAAGTACCAATACAGCCATCCATTACTTTGGTTATTATATACATTATTAATATTAAATTTCTTTATTACCTTTTTATCTATGCCCAAACCCAATGCATATATAAGAGATATATCTAATGGGTACTTGGTTAAGTCGTCTATACCGTTATAGTTTTTATATTCATTCATATGTTTTTTAAACTCTAACCATTTTTTATATTGACTATATCCATAATCTGATTTTCTAGAATATAGAGTTATCCCATATATTAACAACAATATGGAAGTTCCAAGTAATATTAATCCAAATAAACTTTTAAATCCTAGTGTTATAAGACTAAAAACTAATGTTATTGATGAAATAATAATTAAAAACCCGGCATATTTTTTACTGCTCTTATCGAAATATCCCTTTTTAATAGCATCTTCCTTGATCTTTTTTTGCCAATCATAATAAGAGCTCTGGAATCCTGAATCATTATCTTTGCTATATTTTTCAATATCTCTAGTTGTTACAGATTTCCCATCTCCGATTTCATCTAATATCCAATGCATAAAATGTTTTTCATGGTTTAAGAGTATAACATCATCTTCTTTAACTCTCGTAATTGTAAAATCTCTGAGTTTTTTTCTCTTCATTGTATACTCTTGACCACCATCAATTTCTATGTAACCCTTTCTAAATAAATCTAGTATTGTAGCTATTATAGTATTTGAATCATCAGTCATTGTAACAAGATAGCTGGCTACTGCAGGAGTGCAATCCTCTGGTATTGCATTACTACGAGTAATCTCATAAATATTCTTTTCTCTTCGAAATTTTGATAATAGCAAAACAAATATAATTATTTCAAAAGCAGATATAACAAATGAAATATTCCCAAACAAATTACTTCTAGCTACATTTTTTGCTGCTTTTTCTTCTATTTTCTTTTGAAAAGAAGCTTCTTCGTCTAATATGTTTTTATAATTATTCTTATCTACAAGATTATTTGAGTTAAGAATAAAGTCTTTTGGGAAAAGAACTCTTCCTTCAATAAATGTACCTTTGGGAACATCCTTTACTTGCATATACACAATGTTATTAGTTTTTCTTGTTATATTACCATTTAAAGGACCATGAGCAAAAATTTTGACTTCATCATTTACATCATTTTGAGGAAGTCTTACTTCTACAGTAAAACTGTCTATAGGAGTCTCATTTTCACTACCTAAAAATTTATAATACAGTTCTCCAATATCATTGTATCTTATAGCTACATTTTTTACTGTATAACTTATTCTAAAGGTCTTCTGCTCATCTCTTGATGGTGAAAATATTTGCACTTTATCTACATCAGCATCTTGTATTACGACAAAAACCCCACTATCTCCTTTTTTTGCATCATTAACTCTTTTATATTGAGATTCACTACCCTCTGTTACCTCTGCTACATTAATGTCTTGAATCCCCGATGTCTTTTCTAATAAAATTTCTCTAAATACTCCGTTAAACTTATCATTGAATCTAAAGGTTATGTCTTCTGTTATTGATAAATCACCATTTTCTAGTAGTTGAGATTCGATTTGCCATTTTGGTATACTTAATGATTCTTCTGCAAAAGATATAGTAGAAAAACTTAAAATCATTATTATTGTAAACATTGTTAAATAAATGTTCTTTAAAAAGACTTTCATTATAAATACCTTCTTTCAAAAAGATAAATCTTTACAATCTTTATTAGCAATTCTTCCTACAAATCCATACTTTCTCCAAAAGATAGTACCTTAACCTTTGTCTCTTTAACTTTTTTCTTGAATTCAAGTGGGTCTGCCTTTATCACTGGAAAAGTATTATAATGAATAGGTACAACAGCTTTTGGTCTTATAAATTTCACAGCCTTTACTGCATCATCTATATCCATAGTGTAATTACCACCTATAGGTATAAATGCAGTATCTATTTCCTCGTCCTTTAGTAAAGACATATCTATTGTAAGTCCAGTATCTCCAGCATGGTATACTTTCTTGCCATTAATCTCAATTAAAAATCCACATGGATTCCCTCCACAAATGATTTCTGTTCCATTATATATACCTGAGCCATGTAGAGCTTGAGTCATTTTTACTTTTCCGAATTCAAATTCTACCCTTCCCCCGATATGCATAGTATGAACGTTTAGGTCAAACTTAGATAAGTAGTTTCCTATTTCAAAATTACATATTACGATTGAGTTCCATTTTTTTGCTATTTCTATAGTATCGCCTAAGTGATCTCCATGTCCATGAGTCACAAAGATATGAGTTATATCTCTTAAGCCGTCTACTTTTAGTGGACAGTTTGGATTTTCGGATATAAATGGGTCAATTATTGCCTTTACATCTCTGTCTTCAATAAGAACTGCTGAATGACCAAGATATTGAACTTTCATTAAATCACCCTTCCTTGTTAATAAATATGTTTAATCCATTATATAGTATTTTATGTCATACTTTCGAATTAAAGAATTGTCCATATCTATATAAATGAAAATATGCGAAAAATAGAGTAGCTAGTACAAATGTATACCTGCTACTCTATCCCTTAATAACTATTGTCTGTTGCTTTTAATCCCTTAACTATTTCCACAGAAGAACTTGCACCTATCCTTGTAGCCCCTGCATCTATCATTTCTTTAGCCTTTTTTGAATCTCTTATTCCACCTGATGCCTTGACTCCAATATTAGGGCCTACTGTCTTTCTCATTAGCTTGATATCTTCTACAGTAGCTCCACCAGTACTAAAACCAGTAGACGTTTTAACATAATCTGCACCGGCCTCTACAGCTAAATTACATGCTATCTCTTTTTCTTCGTCTGTTAATAAGCAAGCTTCAATAATTACCTTTACTAAAGCCGTTTTTTTAGCTGTATCTACCACTGCCTTTATATCTTCTCTAACTACGTCGTATTCTTTATTTTTTAATGCTCCTATGTTTATAACCATATCTAACTCATCTGCACCATCTTCTATGGCTTTATTAGCTTCAAAAGCCTTCACTTCCTTTGGAGTGCTTCCTAATGGAAAACCTATTACTGATGTAACTTTTACATTAGTGCTTTCTAATTGATTTTTTACAAATTTTACATAATACGGATTGACACAAACAGATGCAAAATTGTTGTCTTTTGCTTCGTCACAAACCTTTTTTATCATCTCTTGAGTTGTGTCAGGTTTTAATAATGTATGATCAATCATTGAGGCGACGTTATTCATGTGTTTACCTCCATTATTTTATTATCTCTACCATATAACCATTTTTTACTGCTGCTGCATTTCCTTCATCTACGTCAACATGCATCTCTAATGCATAATCTTTATGTACCCTCACTAATACATTTTCGAAGACTAAACCTCTTTCTCCATTTACTCTTACCTTTACTCTGTCTTTGTCCTTTACTCCATATTGTTCAGCATCTGAAGTATGCATATGAATGTGTCTTGCTGCAGCTATTACTCCTTCAGTAATTTCAACTTCTCCTTTAGGTCCAATTAGCTTAGCGCCTGGGCTTCCTTCTAAATCACCAGAATCTCTTACAGGTGGTACTACGCCTAGGGTAAAACCATCAGTTAAAGAGATTTCTACCTGAGATTTTTTTCTTGCAGGTCCTAATATTCTAACACCCTTTAATGTATTTTTAGGTCCAACTACATCAATTTTCTCTTCACAAGCATATTGACCAGGCTGTGATAAATCCTTCATTTTATTAAGTTCATAATCCTCTCCAAAAAGAATTTGGATATGTTCCTTTGATAGATGAACATGTCGATTTGATAATGCTATTGGAAGCATACTTTTCATTAAACATTCCTCCTGTAATTATATAATATTGACTTATTTGACTTATTTGATATATTTAACATATTTCAAATCTTTCATTAGGTAAATTATAATTCTTTTAGCAATAAAAATCAAATATTAATCCAAATAATATATTAGCTCTTTTCCTTTTTTAAATGCTAGCTTCATAAGCTCTTTTCTTTCCCAAACTGGTATTTCATCTGTATGAGAAGCAAATATATTATCTCTATATTCTGTATTTATTGCTTTGAAAAACAAGTCCATTACTGGGATACACGCATCAAAATGTCCCTCTCTTTTAGGAGCTCCTCCTACGCAAATAAACATTCCAACTCTCTTTTTATTCACGTCAATTGAAGGATTCTTAAGAACATATTTACTTGACCAATATACTTGGCATCTATCAATCATCATCTTAGTAAGACTACTGACTGTATTAAAATATAATGGCGAAGCTATAATAATAATATCGCTGCTATTAAAATCATTATATATTTCCCTCATGTCATCATTCATAAAACAATCACCAGTTTTTTCGCAATGGCCACATGATACACATGGTGAAAAATCTAAGTCTTTTAAATAGACCTTTTTCACCTCTACCTCATTTGTCTTAAGCCCTTCTAGTACTGAGTCCAGCAACTTATCTGTATTTTTATTTTTTCTTGGACTCCCCATAACAGCTAATATCTTTTTCATAAAGCCCTCCCTAACCATACAATTAAAGCTACTAGCTTAAACTAGTAGCCTATTTGTTATCTTACTTTAATGTGTTTAAAGGATTTTGATATTGTATAAACTATAGTTGTATGAAGAGGAATTATTATTAAACCTGCTAGAATTCTTCCAGGTAAAAGTAACAAAAATCCTTTCTCAAACATCATAGATAACCATAATGTATTTAGTCCTAGTGATATTATTACATATGGAACGGTTATCATAAAAGCAATTTTATCTACAGAATATATTTCATTTTTCGTGTTTCCTTTTCTTGTCAATATAAATGGTATCGTAATAAAAACCGCTACTAGTAAAACATAAAGTATGGCATATAATATAGGCATGGGTTTGTCGTACATATAATATGCCCCATTTTTTACAGCTAATACCTTATTATCAAATAGAACAAACACAATACCTGTAGCAATTAGGGTAAGCACTATTCCATTAATGACGTTAAAATTTATTCTAATCTTATTCTTTTTAACAAGTGAATATAATATCCCAGGTATAACACCCCATAGTATGCTACTTAAAGTGAAGCCAGGAAAGAAGGCTCCTTGTGGATTAATCATTACTCCAATTAAATCTGCAATAGCTCCAGTAAGTCCTCCCCAAAGTGGTCCATAAATAATTCCCGATATAATAATGGGAATCTCACCAAATCCAATTCTTAGTGCTGGCAGACCTGCTAAAGGTAATATTAATGAAAAAGCTCTAGTAAGAACTATACTAATTGCCGTAAGCAAACTAGCACCTACTAATGACCTAGTATTAATTAATTTTTTATTATTCACTTTTTCACCTCCCTCTCTTTAAAGTGACAGTAGTCTGCCACACTAAAGAGAAGTTAGGCTCTCTAATGTAACAGCGGACGCGGTAAAGTATCGCAGATTCATAGAACTAGTGAATCCTTCGTTTAAAGGCAACTTCCCATCCCTTAACACTTAACGTGCTTTACCTACTCTGTCGTTAACATTTATATATTACATCAATTCATTTGCTTTGTAAACATAAAACTTCACAAAACCTTATCCTCTTGTTTTTCCTCGTTTATTTTAAACATGTTAATTATTAATATTATCATTGATACTACTGCAATTAAAAAAATTATTATTGCAGCCACATTATAATAAGTAGTATAAGGTGTGAATTTTCCAAATATAAGCATTATTATTCCTAAAAAAATATATTTTATTATCTTCCCCTTTGATAAAACAATCTCTTTATAGCTCTTAAAATCCATTCTACTATCAGATATTTCATTTAATATTAATTTTTTTATTTCCGTTTCTGTAGGATATAAATTTGCTTTTTTCATGACTTCTATAAACTCTTCAATATCTATTAGCTGAATTTGTACATATTTTTTTAGCCTTACTATCAAATTATTAGCCTCTTGAGTAAATGATGATGTTGTAATGATTACGCCTTCTGATAATTCAAGTTTTCTTAATCCAACAAAAAAGTCTCTTACAATATCTACCCCTACTTTATAGTCGCTATCATATTGTATACATTTTATTCCGATTTTTTTATCCCATATGGTACCGATTATATCGATATCTTTTTTATCTACTTTAACGATACTAGTAAATCCGTAATTTTCTAAAATATTGATTACATATTCCAAAAAATCATGAGGTGTTTGATTTAGCATATCTCTAAGAGTCTTTTTTAAAAATACCTGCTGATTTACTAATGCTGTCTTTTTTCTCATCCTAGATTTGCTTATCTTATATGCTACTAGATTATATAAAAGAAAAGCTTGAACTGAAATTAGTATAGAAAACAAAAAGCTTTCACTGATGAAGAAAAAAAAGAAAATAAAAGAAACAAATACAAATATACTAAAGAATATCTTATCTAAAATTATTGCTATGTATGTTTTCCCATTTCTTGATTTTTCGTTATAATATCTCCTAAGTCTCATACTATTAAAAGCATTTACAAACTTCTTTTTTAGATTATTTTTCAATGTTACTGCTTTCATATTATTATCCTCCTTTTATTTGGATTATCTCCAATTCTAGAAGAATAATAACAATAATAACAACAATATAGATAAAAAGACTTTTATTCTTTAATAACAGAAGCTTTTCTTTTCAACAGAATACCGATTATCAGGATAAATAATAATTCTACTGCAAAAAGAAATAAAATTTTATAAGCCATGCTGCTAAAAAATTCTAAAGGGAGCATTTGAATAAGTATGTCGGTGTTCGGATCTAGGAGCCATAAATCATTTGCAAAAAAAATATGGTGAAAATAATTAAAGTATTTGTTAAAATCTATATACATTAACATGCCTAGAATAATCATTAGTATCATTGGCCATAGTGATGAAATAATTAAAGTTTTGTAAATTGCTTTTCTCTGAAAAAAAACTAACCAGCCTAATGAAATCATTGATAAGATTAACATAATATTTCTTATGATATATCCTTGTGAAAATAAACCTTTTACATCTATCATATGTAGTAATTCTCTTTCTTCAAATACTTGTTCGTCTTTCCCGTTAACTTCAGTAATGATGATTAAATCTACTCTTTTCCCTTTTAGGTAGTCTAGCATTTCTCTTGTCACTTTCAATAGATTTTTCATCTCTATACCAGTTACCTCTGGAATATTATATTCTTCATATTTTTCTTCATAAAAGTCTAATTTAAAAGTTGCAATCTCAACATCAGTCAATAATAATACAAATGGTAATGATATCGATAGAATTAAAATAAAAAATATAGCTTTTTTCATTTATATCCCCCATTTTAGTCAAGTAATCTTTTTTTCAATTGAAGCATTATTAAATATATAATTAAAACTACTATAGCTACAACAATTATATATCTATTGTATACATTCATTTTTCTAAAAATAATAGACCAATTTTCTCCAACTACTTTACCTAATAATATGAGAATAGAATTATGCAAAAAAGATATGACTACTATAGATAGGTATGCAAATCTTTTTCTTACCTTAAATACTCCAGCAGATAGTACTGCTAATGAAAAAATTCCAGGTATAAACTTGCTCATGATTATCACAAGAGCTCCTAATTTACTAAAGAGTCTATTTAACTTGTTAATCTTTTCAGTGGCAAATAAAAAAGTAATAATTTTAGAGTGCAAAATTCTCTCCTGTTTTCTTCTGCCTATGTTATACAAAAATATTGAAGAAAGGGATGTGGAGGCCACTGCATTGGCAACAACTAGATATATATTTAAATGAGCAACTTCTGATAAATAACCTTCTATTATCAATACCATATCTCCAGGATAAGGAGGAAACAGTATTTGAAGGCTCTGAGAACCAAAGAAAAACAGATAAGAAAATATAATATTGTCATTTACAATTCTTTGTGCAAAATCTATAATGAGGTTTTCCACAAACTTCACCCCTTTATTTCTACATATATCAGAATAATTTGATTACCTAAAAATATATTATAATATAAATATTATTACAATACCATAATATCATTATATGCTTTTTTCTTAACAAAAAAAACCCGAATATCGGGTTTTTTATGACATTGCTCTTTCTAATTTATCTAAATGCTGAATTGGGAACATTCTAAGTAGTTCCTTGAACTGCTCAACCGAAAGACCTTGTGTTGTAGTATATATCTCTATTTTTTCATTTAAATCTGCGCTTTGAAATCTTCTTTTTATGTCTTCAAAATTAACACCATTTTGCATAATATCGCTCCTTTTTATCTTATCATTTTAAAGCTTAAATTCATTAATAGTATGAATTATTTCTCTTCAAAATATTCTAAACAGCCATTAGTATTTTGTATTGCGCACACTATTTTTTTAATTTCATATTATATAGTGAATATATTAATGGAGGCGATACTATGAGAAGAATAATAAATAATGATCAAGAACATAAATATGAAAATGTCCATGAAATTGAATTTGTTGAAAGCATAGAAGAAAAAGTTTCTAATAAAGATAATGATTATTTTACAAACTGGTTTTTTATGATTGTAGTAATCATTTTTCTATTTTTGATAATAGGCTTTTAAAGAAAACTTATCAATATAAGCTGTTTTTATTAAACTACTTATAAAAAAAGTGGGAGAATAACCCCACTTTTTCATAATTTTTTATCTAATTTTTTTAATAGTTCTATCCCTTGTAAATAGTATTCTGGCGCTGCATAGTATGCCCAACTACAAATAAAAAGTCCTTTATTTAGTAGATAATAATTCATCTTTTGTTCTATGCTTTTTTCTTGAATATTCATATATTCACTATAGCCTTCAAAAAAACTCTTTTTTAACCATGGCTCATCTAAAAATACAGTATGATATAAGTCTGTAAAGTCTATATCAGAATCATCAGGATAGCAATGCTCAAAATCTATTATTCCGGATACTCTCCAAATATTATTTACCTTTTTGACTAATACATTTCTCGCTGAGTAATCGTGATGACATAATCTTGGAGAACATATAGATTTCAGATTCTCATAGTACTGAGTAAGTTTTTCATATGAACTATTTAACAACTCTTTAAAAGGTATGTCTTGTTTTCGTATATTTCTCATTATTGCTCTATCACTATCTTTCCTATACTCTAAGTAAATATGATGATTAAGTATAGAAGTTCCACATTTTTCCCAAATTCCATAGTAATCGTATTCGTAAAGACTGTGTATTTTACCTAAAATTCTACCCATTTCTTGCATAATGCGAATCTTATTTTCACTTGAAATCTCATTCCACACATTTTCAAGTATAACTCCATCAATCTTACTCATGAGCATCCACTCTAACTCAGTAAAAGCCTCTCCACTTTCTATTATTTTGGGACATTTTATTTTATCTGATAAAAGTTTAAGTCCAATTAACTCGTTACAAAACCTAAATGCCTTTCCGTATATTTTAAGAATAAAACTTCTGTTTTTTTCGTCTTCTATTAGAAACACTAAATGCCTGCCTAGTTTATGATGACCTATCTCAGTCACAGTATATTTACATCCAATATATTTATCAATTTGTTCAAAAACCTCACCTGTAAAACAAAGCATTTTTATTCCTCCAATATTAAAAACATTGGACTAGGATTAAACTAGAAATTTTTACCCGTTAGAACTTCAATTAAAAAATCATATTCCATTTTAGTTTCTAGTTCATATACACCATATTTAAATTTCTTTTGTATATCATTATCTATTACTTTTTTAGTGAATTCTTCCTTATCTTCTATTATTCCTTCTTTAAATAGTTTATCGACTATTTCTTCACTGTTATCACCTTTATTAATAATAAACTCAATAGTACGCTTATCCTCCACAAAATCAGAATCATTACTAGTTTTATTTGAAGTTTCTAGATTTTTTTCTTCTTTTTCTATAATAGATTCCTTTAAAGAAACCATTCCTAATTCTCTAGCTTTTTCAATTATTTGTGTTTCAGTATAAGAAATATACTTTGTTTTAGGATAAGCGATATTTAGCATGCTAGATACTAAAAGTCCTATTCCTATTCCCAAAATCAAGAAAAGCTTATTCATTTTATTAGTTTCCATAAGCATCTCCTTAAAATTAATAAATAATCTTACATATTATAATAGCATGAAAAAAATAAAATGTACATAAAGATGAGTTTATTGTGTTCTTATAATAAAAATATATTTGCAATATTACAATTTATTATCATATCATCTGGCCATGCAGATGCCTGTACTTCACCAATATGAGCTTTTTGAAGAAAAAACATGCATATTCTTGATTGTCCTATGCCTCCTCCTATTGTATAAGGTAATTTTTCATTTAAAAGCAGTTGATGGTATTCTAATTTCAGCCTTTCTTCACAATTGGATTTCTTTAGTTGTTCTAATAAAGCTTCTCTATCAACCCTAATACCCATTGATGACAATTCGATTTCTTGTTCTAATACAGGATTCCAAAAAATAATATCGCCGTTTAATTGCCAGTCATCATAATCCGGGGCTCTACCATCATGTTTTATTCCTGAATTCAACACATCGCCAATCTTCATTAGAAAAACTGCCTTTTTTTCTTTCGCAATAGCATACTCTCTTTCCTTAGGCGTAAGATAAGGATACATATCT
The DNA here is from genome assembly GCF_040308045.1 of Proteiniborus sp. Lineage (NCBI taxonomy): Bacteria > Bacillati > Bacillota > Clostridia > Eubacteriales > Proteiniborus > Proteiniborus sp. Next base: position 54,326 of record NZ_JAWRHZ010000022.1, on the reverse strand, counting down.
TCAAGCTCTTGAGTACTAATGAATGTAATATTTTCAGGTAAAATCTTTTCTAATTGTGGGTAAATTCCTGTAATATATTTTTCTACTTTTAAGAAAACATTATATATTCTACCTACTATATTTTTTAAATAATTCTCTGTTCTTTCATGTTTTTCAATAACTAATTCCCAATCCCATTGGTCCACATATAAAGAATGAATATTGTCTAAATCTTCTTCTGGTCTAATAGCATTCATATCTGTATATAAACCTTTTCCAGGTTCAAATCCATATTTATCGAGAGCCATTCTTTTCCATTTTGCTAATGAATGTACAATTTCTAATTTTGCATCTCCATCGCATTTCATTCCAAACGAAACTGGCTTCTCTGTACCACTTAAGTTGTCATTAAGCCCTGTCTGTGGTTTAATAAATAGTGGTGCAGATACCCTAATTAAATTTAGCTCTTTAGCAAGCTCGCCTTCAAAATAATCTTTTAGTTTTTTTATTGCTATTTCTGTGTCAATGACATCTAAGCTTGATTTATAGCCATTAGGCACTTTTAATCCTTTTATCATAGGTTTCTCTTCCTTTCATATATATTTATTACTTAAAATCAAAAACAAAAATGCCTTTCATCCTAATAAGGACGAAAGGCATATGCTTCCGCGGTACCACCAAATTTAACTAGTATAATAGCTCACTTTATCAGTACAGAAATATTTCGATACTGTCCAATGTGTAACGGTATGGCTCCGTCTAAGCCTACTCTCAGTTAAGATTTCGGTTAGAGACTCATAGATGTTCTTCAAATAAAGAATTGTATCGGGCTCTCACCTTCGCCGACTCTCTTTGACAATTACTTTAATCCTACTCTTCTAATCATAGTCTTTAAAATATCTTATTTAACACTTTAAATCATTATAAGCTTATTATATTGAGTTGTCAATATTTTTATTAATTCATTTTCATTACTTAATAACACTAAATCAAAATTTCTAATAACAGTACTATATAATGAGCTGATATTCCAGCTACAATTCCACCAACAACATGGCTTCCTATAGCCTTTGAAATTAGTTTCCTATGTCCCAGTGCATCAAGCATAGCAACATGTGTACTTAAAAAACCACTCCAACACATGCCCATTGCAGTAAATACTGCAATTTCATTCGGTCCAATAATTCCATTTTTCAAGAAATTTGGAATCAAGCTTAGTGAAGCTCCTACTGCTCCAAGGGCAGTTATTGGAAAAGCTATTGCCTCAGGTCTTTCAAAACCAAATAATATTTTTGAAACTGGAGCAATTAATCGTCCAATTCTAGGTAATAATTCCACACCTTCAAAGGCTTTCCCTTGATACCCTACAGAAGGGTCTAATGGGCCGAAGGTAAGTATCATTATTATAGTGCATATTACAAGTACTCCAGGAATTATACTAAGTCCAATATCAACACCAAGCTTTCCACCTTCTAGAAAAGCGGTAAGGAATCTCTCAAAAAAACTACCTTCAGATTTTTCTATTAATGTATCTGACAAATCTTTATTTGCTTTGTTCTTATTAATAATAGTCTTATTGACCCCCATGGCTTTTCGAGTCCTATATGCCATAATCCTAACGCTTACTATGCTTCCTATTATTGCACCTAGGTTCCCTATAATCGCTTCTTTAAAATAACCTAATCCTATCATAAATGTAGTAACAATTAGTCCCATTCCAAAAGCTGTTCCAAGATTGCAAAGACAAGGGGTTTCATACTCTTCAAAATAGCTTATATATTCATCGTCTCTTGCTAGTGATATAATAGCAGGGTTATCCGAAAGATAAGTGGTTAATATCCCAAGAGAAGCAACTCCTGGAAGATTATATAAAGGTCTCATAAGAGGTGAAAATACCTTATTTAATATCTTAACTACTCCAAATTCTGTAGCTAGCTTGCCAAAGGCTCCTGCTAATACTGCGATTGCCATTATATACAGCACAGTGTCTACAAGGAGCTGATAAGCCGTTGCCATAATAGTTGAAAACATATTGCTTATTCCCATTTTAATGCCTATATAACCAAAGAATGTTAATAATAATACAAGGAAAGCAAGGGTATCTAAGTAAGGAATCCTCTTCCTTTCTTTGTTAACAATAATGTTCTGCATTATACCACTCCCTTAGACATTATATTCAGTCACTTTACATTATAACTAATTCTTCGTCTAATGAGCAATAGCTTAAAATCACATTTCAGATTAAATTTACTTAACAATCCTTTGACAATTATTTAACATCTTTTTGATGTGTTTCTCGCTCTATAGTAAAAGTTTTGCAAGAAAATCCTTTGTTCTTTGATTTTTAGGTGTTTTAAATATTTCCTCAGCTGTGCCTTCTTCGACTATAGAGCCATTATCCATGAAGAATACCCTGTCAGCCACTTCTTTAGCAAAACCCATTTCATGAGTTACCACTACCATTGTCATTCCTTCTTTAGCTAAGCTTTTCATAACATCTAAGACTTCTCCCACCATTTCCGGGTCTAATGCAGAAGTTGGCTCATCAAATAGCAATACATCTGGAGACATAGCTAAAGCTCTTGCTATAGCTATTCTTTGTTTTTGTCCTCCAGAAAGTTTTTGAGGATAAGTATAAGATTTATCTTCTAATCCTATTCTTTTGAGAAGTTTCATTGCAATATTTTCAGCTTCTTCTTTTGACACACCTTTTACCTTAACTGGAGCAATAGTTATGTTATCTAATACTGTTAAATGAGGGAATAAGTTAAACTGCTGAAACACCATTCCCATCTTTTGTCTCTGCAAATTAATATCATTATTTTTACTTGTAATAGATTTCCCTTCAAAAATTATTTCTCCAGATGTAGGCTCTTCAAGTAAATTAAGACATCTTAAAAAAGTACTTTTCCCTGAACCACTAGGACCTATAATAACTAGGACTTCTCCTTTTTCTATATTTGTTGTTATGTTATTTAGGACTTCTAAGTCTCCAAATTTTTTGCATAAATTTTTAACCTTAATCACTTGTTTTTAGCCTCCTTTCAAAGCGTCTAACTAACTTAGATAATGAATATGTCAGAACAAAATAAATTACTGCTGCAACCAAAAGAGGTTCAAAAGGCTTGAAAGTATTCCCTCTTACAGTTTCTGCATTATACATTATCTCAGGAATTCCAATTACGGAAACTATAGAAGATTCCTTTATAATAGTAATAAATTCATTACCTAATACAGGTAATATGTTTTTTAATGCTTGGGGCATAATAACATATCTCATCGATTCGATGTGATTCATACCAAGTGATCTTGCTGCTTCCATTTGTCCTTTGTCTACAGCCTCTATTCCAGCTCTAATTATTTCAGCTACGTATGCTCCACTATTTAAGGATAACGCCACAATTCCTGCTAATATTGCGGAAAGATTTATTGGTAAACCATAATATATTATAAATAACTGCACTAATAGCGGAGTTCCTCTAACAAATTCAATATAAGCTGATGAAAGACTCTTTAATATCCTAATTTTAGATTGCTTCATCAATGCTAATAGTGTTCCTAACACCACTCCAAATAATACTGAGAAAGCAGCTATTATAACAGTGTTTTTAGCACCTACTAGAAAAAACATATAATATTTGCTTAAAAAGCTAAAGTCTAACAAATTTCTACCTCCTAGTTAAAGGCTAAAGCTATACTTGATTTTTAGTCCTTTACTTATTCATTGTCCATCATTTCATTTGCGTTAATTACAAACTCTTCTATCTTGTTTTCTTTCATAAGTCTCTCTATAGTTTTGTTAATGGCTTCTAAAAGTTCTTCATTTTCTTTTCTAACTGCTACAGCTGAACCACCATCTTCGTCTTTAAATACAATGTCAGTGGCATGTAAAGCATCATTATTCTTTACATACGCCTGTGCTACAGGTTGCTCTACTACAACTGCATCAATTTTTCCTGTACTTAACTCAAGCATTAAATTAGATACTTTCCCAAGTGCTTTAATCTGTGGGGATTCTATCTGTTCTTTAGCAATATCTTCTTGTATTGCACCCTTCTGAACACCTATATTTTTTCCTTTCAAATCAGCTATCTCTTTATATTTGTCAATATCTTTTTTGTTTATAACAAGTCCATGCTCAGCATTATAATATATATTAGAAAAGTCTACTTCTTTTGCTCTTTCCGCATCAGGAGTCATTCCTGCTAATACAAAATCGACTTTGCTAGTCTTCAAGTCTGCTAATAAACCGCCAAACTCCATGCTCTTTATTTCCAGTTTCACGCCTAAATCTTTTGCAATTTCTTCAGCTATTGCTATATCGAAGCCTACTATGTTATCTTTTCCATTTATCTCTTTATGAAACTCATAAGGTGGATAATCTGGACTTGTGCCTAGCACAATCTTTCCTGAATCTTTAATTTTGTCTAAGCTAGTTTTAATCCCTTCATCTTTTACGCTACCTGTTTCCTTACTACATCCTGTAAATATAATTGCTATTATTGCTAAAACTAAAGTCAAAACAATAATATTTTTAATTTTTTTTGTCATTTCGACTCCTCCTTATTTTGTATCGATTTTATAATAATACATGTTTTTGTATATATTTGCAACACATTTTTTTCTATTTTTTATTTTGATCTTCCTAAGTCTACTATTTTTAGTATAAATATAATTATATAAAGGTTATATACATGTTTTGATAACGTTTTCTTTTGGTCTATTAACCTAATCTCTTTTCATATTATACCTGCATATTTTTTGCATAATGTATATATATTCTTTTTGACAATTTCTTAAAGAATCATTGAAATCATTGATAAAATAATAAAAGTCACTCATCTGAGTGACTACTTAAATAAATCTTCTAAAAGCCTATCTGCTTTTTTCTTTTTTTCTTCTGTATCCTTTTCATCAATATTTATATTCTCCTCATCAATTATAAGAACAGAACCTTCCTTTGCTTCTAAAGGTAATATTTCTTTGGGAATAACTTTCATTGTCCCATCCTCTAACTCTAATATTACAAAATTCTCTTCAATTCTATCTATTATACCTTTCAAGTTTTTCACCTCTATTTATTTATGCAGGTACTATGAGGCTTATAGCCTTCTTCTTCTGCATCTTCAGTTGATTCAAAAATAACTTGATTTTCCTTATTAGGTAAACTATTACAATCTGTTGAGTGATATACTTTAGTATTTTTGTTTCCAATATATTTTATCATGTTTTCTTTAGTATCTTCTTCTTTACTGATTTTAGTGCTATCTATTCCTTTTATGCTTGTATTAGTTCCATCTGAAACTAGTACAATTGTGCCCATTTCGTCAGTCCTTAATATATTAATTCCCTTTTTCTCTAGTCTTTCTATAGTTTCTTTATGTGGATGTCCATAATCATTGCCTTTTTCTACTGAAATAACAGCATATTTTGGGTTTACTTCATCTAAAAACACTTCTGATGTAGAGGTTCTTCCTCCATGATGTCCTACTTTTAATACATTTGCTGATAAGTTATATCCCTTTTTAATCATTTCGTCTTCAGATGGTTTTTCTGCATCACCTGTGAATATAAATGATGTATCTTTATACTGTAATTTTGTAACTATTGAGTAATCATTTGTTTCAATGTAGTCAGAAGAATTTGGAGCAATAATACTAAACTTTATTCCATCTTCATTAAGGATATCAATGCCACCTTTCCCTTCCGTAGCTTTTATTCCTTTGTGCTTTATTTCGGTGACAAGCTCTTCAAAAATCTTTGTAGTAGCTGACTTTTTAGGCATATATACATTTAATATGTCAAAACTTTTAATCACATCTGGTAGTCCTCCAATATGGTCTTCATGAGGATGTGTTGCTATAAGATAATCAATCTTCTGTATTTTAAGTCTCTTAATATAGTCTACTACCAATTGAGAGTCTGCTCTATTACCTCCATCTATAAGTGCTGTTGAACCATTTGGTAGCTGGATAAGTATGCTATCTGCCTGACCAACATCTAAAAAGTGTACCATCAGATTTTTATCATTTGAGTCATCTAATTCATGGTTACCTCCTAATATCTCTGGACTTGAGCAACCTGTATTGAATAAAATAATTGTAATAAGTATTGCCATGATGCTAATAAGTTTTTTCAAATTCATTGCTACCTCCTTTAATAATAGTTGTTTCATCTAATTTTAGGTCTAATTCTACTTCTGTAAAAGAATATACCCAGGCTAAAAGAATAATCATATATTAAGAAAGCCAATTGCATTAATAAAAATATTGCCCAGACTGGAAGCTTAATAATTATCTCTCCTAATAAAGCCTTACTAACAATAGAATATGTAACATAAGTAGATAAGTTGAACAGCATAAGCTTTATGAGCAATTCAATTAACAATTTATTTATTCTTTCAATTAATGATTTCACAATTGCATAATAGCCAAAGAAAAGGATATATGGTATTACTACTGTCTTGTTTGGTATTATGATGAAACTCAATACAGATGATGATAAGTATACTAATCCAGCAAACTTAATATTATCTTCAATAATAATTACCGAAAGAAAAAAAGTGCTTAAGGCAAAGAAAAATAAACGATTTGTTGGCAATATAGAAGATAAATATAGTGATACTGTTGATAAAAGAGTCACTATACCACCCAACGCAATTTTTCTTGATTTACTATTGTATCCTGGCATAAAAATATCCTCCTATAATTAACAGCAGCTTATTAAGTCTCCTCCTAAGCATTCGCATAGACAATCACTACATATCAAGCATTGACATACATCACAAAAAGATGGATCATTTCTATAACCCCTGTTTGCACCTATATCTCTATATGTATTTGCCCTTGAAGCCAAATTACTTAGTGCCGACCTATATTCTGTGTTAGATGGGTCAAGATTTACTGCTAATTGTATATGTTGGTATGCCATATCATACCATCCTCTTCTTAAAAGAATTATTCCTTTTAAAAAGTTCCACTCAGCACCTCTATTTGAAATGCCCTCAAGCATTTGCTCTGCTTGATTAATGTTTCCTCTTTCAATATATGTTCTGATTTGTGCATAAAGATTTAAACTATTATTATTATATTGTTGATTATTCCAATTATTACTTCCTTGGCCTCTATTGTAATTGTCGTTACTTTTCATCAAAAAATCATATGCTTCATTAACTTCTTTAAGTTTTTCTTCTGCTAAATCTGATAGTGGATTGTTGGCATACTGGTCTGGATGATATTTTTTAACTAATCTCTTATAAGCAACTTTTATTTCTTCCTCACTGGCTCCCTCTCTTATTTCTAAAACCTCATATGGATTTCTCAATTTTACAGTCCTCCCTTTTGTTTAATACTTCTTCCATTTTGTGCCTAGTTCCCATATATATTATGTTATCAATAATACCTTGATTTTTATTTATGTTTAGAAACTCAAAGCTTTTTGCTATTGATTCCAAAGACATAGTTAGAGAAAATTCTATTGGTCCGGATACTTTTTTCTTAAAATTATAGATTCCTTCATTATTATTAAAATTATATTGAAGGAGTATTGGATTGTAGTTCTTATTTTTAATATCTACTTCTAGATCATTAAATGCATCTAATATATATATCCATTTTCCAAGATTATATCCTATCCATCTAAGAACTCTTATAGTCTTTTGGTCTTCTATATAGTCTGGAACTGATATTTCTTCCATTAGTTTCGCAAACACATCTGCTACTTCATCTATTTTATTGCATTTATTTTGTTCAAGCGCTGAAAGTTTATATAGATATTTCTTTATTGCCAGTGCTTTATTATTATATGCCTTACTTGCTTTTTTTAGCGGTAACAGGAAAGGAATAGTTCCTATTAAAGATTTAAAAGATTTTTCATCTTTCCAATCATCTAGTAGTTTAAAGTATATTAATATTATACTGATATTTGAAGCATAGGTCAGTGATTTATTTGTGTTTACTATCATTTTCTTTTTTAATGGATTTGCAATACATCCTTCTTTAGTTATTACTTCTTTGTCTTCTTCTATTGAAGACAATAACAATGCTAGAAAAGTCAGATCATAATTTAAACCAAATCTAACTATTTGATTAAATTCTTTGCCAAGAGTTTTGCAAAGCCCACAATAATATGCCCTAAACATATCATATTCTCTTACTTTTAGCTCACTTTTATATGGCATTACGTATCCAAACAATAATATTCACTCTTTCATAAGTATTTATAGTACATATCTATTTTAATTTATAAATAAGTATATATCAATATAATAAAAATGAGGAACGGATTAATCCTTTCACTGCAAGACATAGAGTGAATTCAACTTTAAAACAAGAAAAAATAATCGACCCCTCCTTTCACCCAGATGATAAAAACAAGTATCACACAGACTCCAGGGAAGGGTCTTAATGACAATTTAATTATTTATTCTTAATTTGAATATGACTAAATGCAAAAAGATTTGTCCACCTTGTACCATTGCAATTAGTTTGAAGCTTTCTCTTCAATTTGAACTGGCTTTAATTCAGGCCTTATAACCTTCCATATTCCATGCTCTTTTTTTAGCTTCCAAGTATCTTCTTCACTAATTGCCTTTAACTCTTTTTCTTCAGCCTTCGAAGTGTATTCATAAGATAATTTAACTTCTGCATTATTATCATCGATTAAATTATATTCTTTTACCTCAAATTTGACTAATTTCAAATTGAGTCCTTCTATACCAGTTTTGAATTCTTCATAGTCATAAGGTCTATCCTTTATTGGTGTAAGAAGATACATCTTAGAAAAAACTTTATTTTTCTCTGCGCTTAAATAGTCTTTTAGTACACTTTCAGGTGTTCTACCTATTAAATCTTTTTCTTTATCTTGTCTTTTATCTGGAGTAACTACATCTTTTTCTGCTTCAGAAAGAAAATATGCTAATGGATCATAAGTATTTCCTGCGTTCCAAACTATATATTCATTAATTCCAAGCTCTTTTCCAGCTAATATCTGTTCTCTTATTTCTTTAGAAGTATAGTTAATATGCCCTTTAATCCATGGAGCAGTAAATCCTTGAATCCAAGGTCTGATAATTGGAGGACTCTCAAGTGAAGCATTCCTCTCGATAGCCTCTTTTAGTGCTCCTGCTAGCACTCCATAAGGTTCTTGATCTGGTACTTGGTATCCATACCATCCTTGGCCATAGTGACTAGGGTATATCATTGGACACATATAATCTATGCTTTTGGCCATTTTTCTCCAGGTTTGTCCAATATCTTCAGGTTTGTCATCCCAAGACTTAGTTATTACTCCAAATACATCGGCAGCAAGATTAACCTTATACTGCTCCAGCTCTTGTTTTGCATATTCAAGGAAATCCTCAACAGCTTCATCCTTAGCTCTTCCATCCCTCCCAGGAAATTCTGTAATAGGATTATATTTTTTTGCATTATCTGGGAATCGTATATAGTCAAACTGAATTTCTTTAAATCCATTTAAAATAGCTTCCCTTGCAATAGCTATGTCATAATTCCAGACAAATTTATCATATGGATTTACCCAAGCTACACCTTTGTTATCTCTCCATACACCACCTGATTTAAGTTGTATCGCATGATCAGTTCTATGACTTGCTAAATTCTTATCTTTAAATGTTACTATTCTCGCAATGGGATAAATATCATATTCCTTAAGCAGCTCCATTAGTGAATTAATATCTTTTATTCTAATGCTTCTATTAGCCTCAACCTGTTCAACTATTGGTATTTCACTTTTATAAGTCATTAGTCCATCATCGTCTTTTACATCAATAACTAATGAATTTATTTCAGTAGCCACTGCAATACCAAGTATTCTTTCAAATTTATTAAGTTTTTCTACCTTTGATTTTAGTTCATTTATTTTCGTGTTATCCTTTTCATGTAAAGCTTTAGCGTATTGTGCATACATTTCTACATTTGATTTGTCTATAGGCATGCCTGCTACGTGACCTGTTACGAAAAGTCCCTTAGCTTCTATCTTTTCTATTTTTCTCTCTTCATCTAAAGGTAGCAAAGGCACATAAAATTCTCCAAGCTCTTGTTTTCTTTGTTCCTCTAAGATTTTTCTTTCTTCTATTTTCTTATCAAGCTCTGCTTTCTTTTCTTCTTCTGATAATTCTTTGTTGTCTTCTATTTGCTCATCGTTATCAGTATCAATAGTATCTGCTTGTACAACTTTGCCATCTAATGGATTGTTAGAAACTTGACAACCTGTAACAAGTAATGTTAAAGCTATAATAAGTGCGGTTATTGTTAATAAGAATGGATATTTTCTCATGTGCTATGATTACCTCCAATAAATTTTTTAAAATAATATACTAATGCAGAAAAAATTAAACTATATTATCTATTCTACTTTATTTTTAAATATAAGGTGTTACAAAACTATTACACCTTAATCTTAATTTAATTTCCAATTTCAGTCATTCCTCTATTCGCTAATGAATCAGCAAGTTCATTAAGCTCTATTCCACTATGCCCTTTTACCTTTATGAATTTTATGCTATTAAAGCTATCCACTAGATTAATTAGTTCAACCCATAAATCCTTATTTTCAACAGACTCTTTTTTTGAATTTATCCAACCATTTCTCTGCCATTTTTCATACCATTTCTGATTAAAGCAGTTACATAAATATGCAGAATCAGTATGTATTTCTATAGGTATATCTTTCCTTTTAAGAACTTTAAGTGCTTCAATACAAGCCTTTAATTCCATTCTATTATTAGTAGTATTAACTTCTCCACCAAAAATTTCTTTTTTATTATCTTTATAAATAAGTACTGCTCCATATCCTCCGATATTTTCATCATGTTGATTTCCTGAGCAAGCACCATCTGTAAAGATAATAATTTTATTATTCATAATATCCCATCCCTATTTTAATTATAATTTTATCTTATTTAGCACATCTCTTAATTTAATTAGTTCTTCTCTTGTTAGAGTAATTCCCTTCCCCATTTTTTCTTTATTAGGTGCCCAATCTCTAATATCATATTTGGGTTCCCTCTCATTCCAGCTAATTAGATTTAATTCTTTAGTCCAACCTTTTGTTGATTCTGAAAAAGCAGAAATTTCCTCAATAATCTCATATTTAATTTCACCCATAACTTTTCCTCCTATTTCTTTAAAATATTTTTGTCCATTTATGTCTTATTATACTATAATAATAGACAGAATGAAGTGATATTGTTAGAATAAATAAGAAGTAAAATATGTTAATAACATATAGGAGTGTGAAAGTTATATGAAAAAGACTAATTTATTTAATAAAAAGGCAATTATTATTTTTCCTATTATTCTTGCTTTATTGCTAACTTCTTTTGGAACCATGAGCCTATTTGATAAGAGGAGCAATAATGAAGCACAAGACTCTCAACAGTATATTGAAAACATAGAGGAATTAGTAGATGATGAAACTGCTCTTAAGATAATTGACATTCATAAATATCCCAATACATATAAAGATAAAATAGAAACTTTTGATGCACAATTTTTTGAATTCGAAGATGGTCATTCTGTTGGAATTGAATATTTTTTTGAAAGCGGAGATTCTTTACTATTTGATATACCTGCAGATTTTAGCAATGTAGATCTGCCTCAAGGCATAGAAAGCTTTGATTGGATAAAAGTAACTGGAAAAATTGGAATAATTGAGGACCTACACGATGAACATTCGCATCATTTACCTATTATTTATGTTACATCCATCGATTTTGCAGAATAATAAATTTATATTATTAAGAAAAATCCAATAAAAAAATAAAATGCTTAGGAGTGGATAATAGTAAAATCTCTTCTCTATCACTCAGATACTATGGGATGGCAATTCTTTGTGTTAGAATACATCTCTTATATGTTATTAATAAATCTAAAGAAAAATAGAATATTTCAGTAATTAAAAAGCAAAAAACCGCTGATATTATTGTTGTCAACGGTTTGTTAAAAATATCCTTAATTCTTTTATTGTTAAATATCTAAATGTTTATTTAGCTTATCTATAAGTTCCTTTTCTATATAAAGTTCTTCTATACCCCAGAACTTTTTAAAATCCAAATATTGTTTAACAGCTTCTTTGTTAGTTTTATCTATTTTGATTGCTCTTATAAGAATGTTCTTTGGAGTATGTTCCATATCAATAAATTCTAATAGCTGTGTGGAATAACCTAATATCTCTAAGATATTTGCCCTAATACTATCTGTTACTAAGGATGATAGCTTTTCTTTTATTATGCCATGCTTCTCCATTGGTACCATAATAGGATTGTGTATAATATCCAAAAGTTCATGCTGGCAGCATGGTACTGAAAGTATTGCTTGTGCTTCCCAGTTTACTGCTTTGACCAGTGCAGCATCTGTAGCTGTATCGCAGGCATGAAGTGTCACTACAATATCTACCCTATCTAGCTCTGTAAAATCTTTGATATCACCATGAATAAATTTAAGTCTATCATAATTTAAGTCATTAGCTACTTCATTACAAAAACTGATAACATCATGCTTTAAATCTAGACCTATAATATTTACATCAATTTTTAGAATATCTACTAAATAATGATATAATGCAAAGGTTAAATAGGATTTCCCACATCCAAAGTCTACAATATTTAAGATTTTATCAGTCTTAATCTTAGGTATAACATCTTCAACCATTTCTAAGAATCTGTTGATTTGCCTAAACTTATCATACTTCTTGGAAAGAACCTTTCCATTTTCGTTCATTACCCCAAGTCTTATAAGAAAATCGCAAGGCTCTCCATCTTCGATGATATATGTCTTTTTTCTATTATGGCTTAAATCAATACTTTCTTTAGTAGGCTTCTTTTTAAGAATTGTAGCTTTACCTTTTTTACTAATTAAAATATGATAATCTGCCTCTACTGTAAAAATCATAGCCTGTCTAAAGTATTCGTTTAATAAGCCTTTAATCTTTTCTATACCTTCTAAAAAATCTAAATTTTCATGAATAACCTTTTTTTCATATTCAAAAGTTAATTGAAGTTTCTTCTCTTCTTTTATCAGTACTGGTTTTATGCTAACCTTATTAAAGGTAGCCTCACTTTTTTTCTTTACATTACTTAGTACTCCATAAATAAATTTTTCGTTCAATACTATATCACTAAGCAATAAAGATATATCTTCCACTATAATCTCTCCTCAAGCTTCATTTATTATTTAATTATATATACTGCTATTATTGTAGTCATTATTCTGTTTAATATGTAAATAGCTGGAACACCAATATAAAATTTTTGCTTTTTAGTTTTATGATTGAAAAATACCATCCCAAATAATACTCCAATAGCTCCTCCAATAAAAGCCAATATAATTAGGGTGGCTTCTCTTACCCTCCAATCTCCCTTTTTAGCCTTTGATTTATCTATTCCTACTACTATAAAAGAAATAAGGCTAATAACAATTCTGTAAACAGCAAATGCTATCTCCATATCTGTAAAATTGCTTAAAAAATTAGTTGCTGTCATTATTCTGATTCTCCTTTTGCCTGAAGTTTATTTGCTCTTTTTTCTGTTTTATAAACTCAGATAGTAGTTCCTTTCTGTTTAACTCAGGATTCTCTAGTACAATATCTAACAAATAATTTAGCATATCTCCTATTTCTTTTCCCTGATTTATGCCTAAGTTCATTATGTCATATCCATTAATATCCAAATCCTTTACAGACATAGGCTCTTTTTGGTTTATTATCCTTGTACATTCATCTCTAAAATGCTCTAATTTTGAAAAGTCATGAGGTGGCTTAGAACCTTTTATATCTGCAACCTGAAGTCTAAAAAGTCTATCTAGATTATCTATACCAATTTTATTAATAAATTTTTTTATACTCTTTTCCCTTAAAAATTCGTATCTAGACATATGCTCATTAACTAATAGCTTTACAATGCCTATTGTTTTATTATCAAATTTTAGTCTAGTTAATATATTTTCAGCTATTTCAGCACTTTTTTTATGATGCCCATAGAAATGTCCTTTTCCATTTTCATCTACTGTAAAGCATTGAGGTTTTCCTATATCGTGAAGTAACGCAGCAAGTCTTAGATAAACATCCTTTTCTGTATTGTCTAGAACCTCCATAATATGATTAAAAACATCTTTATTGTGGTTAGGATTTTTTTGCTCAAAACCTACACAATCTAATAACTCTGGCATAATATATTCCATTAATCTAAGATTAATTAGTTTTTTTATTCCCTCTGATGGCTTATCTGTTAAAAGTATCTTTATAAATTCTTCCCTAATTCTTTCTTTGCTGATGTCTTCAAGAAGAGCCCTGTTGCTAGTCATGGCCAAAGCAGTATCTTCATCAATTTCAAAGTCAAGTTGTGCTGAAAATCTTACTCCTCTTATAATCCGTAGTGCATCTTCGTTAAAGCGTTCATCAGCATTACCAACAGTCCTTAGTATCTTTTCTTTTAAATCTTTTAATCCATTAAAGCAATCAACAAGTCCGTCAAATTCATTATATGCAAGGGCATTGATTGTGAAATCTCTCCGTTTTAAATCCTCATAAATATTACTGGTAAACTCTACTTCTCTAGGTCTTCTATGATCAATGTAGTCTTTATCTGTTCTAAAAGTTGTGACTTCAAAATTTTTGTCATTTATTACTACAGTTATGGTTCCATGCTTTATTCCTGTGGGAATGGTATAAAATTCTTTAAAAATTCTTTGTATATCCTCAGGCCTTGCATCTGTACATATGTCCCAATCAAAGGGTTCTTTTCCCAATATGATATCTCTTACACATCCTCCAACAATAAATCTAGAATAACCATTGCAATTCAATTTTTTGAATATGATTTCTACTTCTTCTGGATATGTTATTTTCATATGGTATCCTCCAGCTTTCTAAACAGTATAATTGACCTATTATGACTCCTACTGCGTTGGGGGATAACTATTGCTTTGCAAGCAACTACTCCTCCAATAGGCATTCCAAAACCTGAATGGGTATCAGACATTAAAGCTACCCACTTATGTATAAATGGAAGGTTTGAAAGATTTAATGCCTGTTGCAAACAATCCCTATCTAATTGTTCTTCATTTTCTAGCCAAATCTTAACAGATTTCAACTGCTTTTCTTTGTCATATAAAACAAACATAACCATCTCCCCTAGCAAATCTATCCTTATTTATTTTTCATTTTATACTAATTACATTTCATGTCAAATAATAAAACATGGGAATTTTATTAAATAAATATTGAAGTCCCCATGTTTACTCTTTTGACTTAAACTAAATATGTTCAGACATTTTTTTAATTGATGCTATTTCATTGTCATTAAAATAATGTTTAGGCAATATAATTGCTTGACTGCTTCCTATGTATAGATATAAACATCTTTTTGTATCCTTTACATTATATAAATCAGACCATTTGATAATACTTTTACCTGTTTCTGTTTCAATAGTTATTCCTTCGTTTGCAAAAGTATAATTTTGCGTTCTATTAAGCAGTTTATTTGAGTTATAATCTTTCCTTGCTCTAAACTTTAAAGTAATTGGTAAAATAATTATTGTTACTAATCCAATTACACTTGCTATCTGCAAAATATTATTTATTAAAGTATCTTCTTTAAATGCTAAAGTCGCTATTAGTACTACTACAAAGAGTATTGTAGCACCAATATATTTATATTTTTTTCTAAATGTATGTGCAATATAAAAACTAAATAAGTCCTTTTCTTCTAATTTGATTGATTTTTCTATATTGGTGTTCATATTTTCCTCCGTATGTTTATATAATAATTTATTATAACTTATGTATCTATAATAAATTTTCTAGGTAGTTTTTCATCCCTATCATAGCCATAGTATAACCATATACTCCGAAGCCAGTGATTTGTCCTATACATGCAGGAGCTATAACTGATTTTCTTCTATATTCTTCTCTACTATATATATTGCTAATATGCACTTCTATAGTAGGTATGTTGACAGCCTTTATTGCATCGTATATAGCTATGCTATAGTGAGTATAAGCGCCTGGATTAATTATTATTCCATTGTATTTGCCTAGGGCATTTTGTATAAAATTAATTAATTCACCTTCTATATTGCTATGTGCTATATCAATTTCTAGAGGAAGCTCCTTTGCATTTACCTCTAATTCTTGGCATAGCTTTTCATAGGAAGTATGTCCATATATGTCCTTTTCTCTAATTCCTAATAAATTTATATTAGGTCCATTTACGATGAGTATTTTCATAAGTATCATCTCCTGATTTTACTTTATTATAGACACAATGTTAGCGACAGCATCATCTATAGTTCTGTCATTTATTATCTCATAATCGCAATACTTTTTATATAGATGTATTCTCTCGTCATAAAGTTTGTACAAATTTTCTTTCCTATTTTTAAGCAAGGGTCTTTTTTCTGCATCTATATCCGAAGCTATATTTTCTATAGGTCTATTTATGAACACTACTATTCCGTTATTTTTTAATGCCTTAATATTGCCGATATTCTTCACAACTCCTCCGCCTGTAGCTACTACAAAAGGTGTTTTTGAAGCTATCTCCTTTATAGCATCAGTCTCTATACTTCTAAAAAGCTCTTCTCCACTTAGAAATAATTCTGATATACTCTTACCTGTAATTTCTTCTATGTATTCGTCGCTATCATATAATCCAATTTCAAGTTCTAGAGATAGTTTCTTTCCTATAATTGTTTTACCACTACCTGGCATTCCTATCAAGACTATATTCTGATGTGAGGTCTTCAAATCTTAGCCTCCTTAACTCTTCTAAAAAATTTCAAAAATTCGTTATGATTAAGCTCAAAAGTTCTTAATATTATTTAGAGTTCTCAAGTACTTTTCTTTGAACTTCTTTGCTTAACTCAAGTATTGTCTTATAAAATGATTCTAGCTCTTGACTTAAGCTTTTATCCTCTAGTTTTTCAATGTTTTTTCTAACTACTGCATTTTCTCTGGCTTCATCATATATAGGTATATTTTTACTGCTTTTATATTGGGCTATTCTTTTTGCAATTCCCATTCTCTTTTCAAAAAGAGCTACCAGTTCATTATCGATTTTATCTATTTCTTCTCTAAATTTTATTAGTTCATCCATAACTATCCTCTCCTACTCCATTAGTAAATCTAATATAGATAAAGCTGATACAGCTTCAACTACAGGAATTGCTCTAGGTACTATACATGGATCATGTCTGCCTTTAACTTCTATTTCGCTATTTTTCATATGCTTTATATCTACTGTTCTTTGCTTAATACCTATAGATGAAGTAGGTTTTATTGCAGTTCTAAATATAACAGGCATTCCGTTTGTTATTCCGCCTAGAATACCTCCATTGTTATTTGTATATGTCATTACTTCTCCATCTTTTATATAATATTCATCATTTGCTTGTGAACCTTTTAGTCTAGTAATTTCGAATCCCTTTCCAAACTCTACTCCTTTAACTCCTGGAATAGAAAATAGCAATTGAGACAGCTTGCTTTCTATTGAATCAAAAAAAGGTTCGCCTAATCCAGCTTGTAGATTTAGAATAGCTGTTTCAATAATTCCACCTAAAGAATCTTCCTCTAATCTAACTTTCTCGATTGATTCCATCATTTCTTTTCCCCTTTCATCATTTATAACAGGGAAATCTTTTTTTATTAAATAATCAATGACACTGTCATCAATATCTACTAAGTCAAAAATGTCATCTTGAACATGACCAATGCTTAGAATATGGCTACCAAAACAAATATTTTTTTTTATCAAAATCTGTTTTGCAATTGCGCCTGCAAAAACT
The DNA here is from genome assembly GCF_040308045.1 of Proteiniborus sp. Classification (NCBI taxonomy): domain Bacteria; kingdom Bacillati; phylum Bacillota; class Clostridia; order Eubacteriales; genus Proteiniborus; species Proteiniborus sp. The sequence continues at coordinate 36,546 of NZ_JAWRHZ010000022.1, read as the reverse complement.
AATGGTGCTGTAAGTCTACCTGAAAAGTGTCCTCCCCCTCTATAATCATAGAAGCCTTCATATTTTATATAACCTGTATAATCTGCATGTCCAGGGCGTAGGAGATTCTTGATTTTATCATAGTCTTGTGATTTCTTGTCTTTATTATAAATAATAGCACATAAAGGTGTCCCTGTTGTTCTGTTGTTAAAATAACCACTTACTATTTCAAATGAATCCTCTTCTTTTCTCTGAGATGATATTTTATTTCTTCCTGGTGCTCTTCTTTTCATTTCTTTATCTACTAGTTCAAGGTCTATCTCTAATCCCATGGGCAGTCCATTAATTACTATCCCAATACCTTTGCCATGAGATTCTCCAAAAATGGAGAGCCTTAGATTATTACCCCATATTCCGCTCATCTATAATTCCTCCCAAACTAATAAAATCCTTCCAGAATTCTGGATATGATTTATTTACTACACTACTATTTCTAATTGTTAATGGCTCTTTACATTTAGTTGAAGCAACTGCTAAAGCCATGGCTATTCTATGATCATTCCAGCTATCTACTACTCCTCCATTCAAAGCATCTACACCATTTATAATGAGTCCATCTTTAGTTTCTGCTACATCAGCACCTAATTTATTTAATTCACTTGATATTGCCTTCAGTCTATCTGATTCTTTTATTCTTAATCTTTGTGCGTTTACTATTTCTGTTTTTCCTTTGCTTAAAGCTCCAAGAACAGCTAGAATTGGCACTAAGTCTGGACATTGGGAAGCGTCAATTTTTATTCCTTTAGTCTGAGAAAAAATTGTTCTTATGTACTCACCTTCATAAATAATATTAGCTCCCATTGAAGTAACTATATTTAATATTTCTTTGTCTCCTTGAAGTGAATCATGATTTAAATCACTTAAAACAATATCACCATTTAATGAACCAGCTACTATCCAAAATGCTGCCTGTGAGAAATCCCCTTCCACTTTATAATCCACTGGAATATACTTCTGGTTTCCTGGGATATAAAATCTATTATATTTATCATTTTTAATATCAATAGAAAATCTCTCTAACATATCTATTGTTAAGTCGATATATCTACTGGACTCAAGTTCTGTTGTTAACTCTATTATAGAATCTTCTGATAGTAAGGGCAATACAAACATGAGGCCTGTAATAAATTGAGAGCTTATATTGCCTTCTATTTCAAATTTCCCAGGCTTAAGGATTCCTTCAATATTAAGGGGAAGTCTACCTTCAGTATTTGAATATTTTATTCCTTGAGTATTAAATATTTTATAATAAGAAGTCAAAGGTCTTTCTATAAGCTTACCTTTACCTATGAAAGTCATCTTTTCTCCTATCAAAGATGCCATTGGTATAAGAAATCTCAAAGTAGAGCCAGATTCTCTGCAGTCTATTGTTTCTTTTATCTTTTTTAAATAGCCTTTACCTTCTATAGTTATACTACTTCTATTAGTATCTTCATTAGTACATATGTCTATTACTTCCATCCCATAGGCTTTCATTCCTTCTAAGGTAGCTAGTATATCCTCTGAGAATACAATATTTCTAATGCGGCTGGCTCCCTTTGCTAAAGCTGCACATATAACTGCTCTATGGCTTAAACTCTTTGATGGTTGAATAATAACATTTCCTTTTAAGGTCGAGGGTATTATTTTAATGTGCTGCATTCTAAGGCTCCTTTCTTTGAATAATCTAAAAAATTACATTTCATTTTGTAAAAATAAATGTATATCTTCTTTTTTTACTTTCTTCATAAAACTATTTCCTATCTCTCTCAGTAAAACAAGATTAATATAATCATCTTCACTTTTTTTATCTAAATTTATAGCTTCTATTAGTATATCACTATCTATTTGATATAATTTGTAAGGCAATTTAAATTTAACTAAAAGCTCTTTTATTGAGTCTGCAGTACCCTTCTTGGTTATACCCATATCTTCACTTTTCTTTGTAATACAATACATTCCTATAGCCACTGCTTCGCCATGTGTAAATCTTTCATAATTAAATGCTCTTTCAATAGCGTGGCCAATAGTATGACCAAAGTTTAAAAGCATCCTCTCTCCTGATTCTTTTTCATCATACTCTACTATTTCTTTTTTTATATTGCAACATCTATATATTATCTCATGGATTATAAAATCAAAATCTGTTTCTATGTCAACTTCCATTAACTTATTGAATAAATCTATATCTTTTATACAAGCATATTTGATAACCTCTGCCATTCCATCGTATAAAAATCTTCTAGGCAAAGTCTTTAACAAACTCGGATCGATAAAGACAGCTTCTGGATGATAAAAATTCCCGATTAGATTTTTACCTCTAGGAAGATTTACAGCAACCTTACCACCAATGCTGCTATCAATTTGTGCTAACAAAGATGTAGGAATTTGAATGTATCTAATACCTCTAAGGAAGGTAGCAGCTGCAAAACCTGCTAAATCGCCTACAACTCCACCTCCAAATGCTAATATTAGGGCTTTTCTAGTTATTCCAATATCTAGTAGTTGATTGTAGACATCAGTTAGCACCTTAATAGATTTGCTATTTTCTCCTGGTTCTATAAAAATAGTATAGACATCAAATCCATAGGACTTGAGATTATCCACTAGTGCTTTAACATATAATTTTCCTACATTTTGGTCTGTAATTATAGTAATTCTTTTACTGTTATAGATTTTATTTATTTCATAGCATATATCTTTAATAATATCTTTTTTTATTAATATAGGATAAATTTTTTGAGGTAGTTTGACTTCAAGTTTATATAACATTTTAAATCTCTCCTGTTAATTGCAATTGTTTTAAAGCTTTGACAATATCTTCATCAATATAGGTCTGTGAATGTCAATTGCTTTTTCAGGGCAAAGCTCTTGGCAACAAAAACATCTAATGCACCTCTCTAGGTTTACAACTGGTTTTTTATTTACCATTTCAATAACCTTTGCAGGACAGTTATTTGCACAGTCTCTGCAACCAATGCAGTCTTTATGATTAAATACTGGTTTAGGCTGCAATAGTTTATTGGATAAGGTTCTAACAAAAGAAGGCTTATTGTCTCTGATGAAATGAACACTTCTAATACTAGGAGCTTTAAAATCATTTATCTTAAAATCCTCAATATCATCTCCAACAAGTTCTATATCTTCTAGGTTTCCATTTATTATTTTTCTTTCTACAGCTCTTAAAATAGTCGGAACCTTTAATGGGTCTATATTAACTATTGTAGTAGCTACAACATCTAAATGATAAGGTGATGTAGAGGCTAATACTACTCCTATTTCTCTTGGTTCTCCTGCAGAAGGTCCTGCTCCTTCCATGCCTACTATTCCATCCATAAGTGAAAGTATTGGATTAGCATATAAGCAAATATCTAGTAAGGCCTCAGAAAAATCTTCTATATGAGACATTTTGAAATGGTATTCTGCTTTATGCAGTCCTGGAATAATGCCGAACATATTTTTAACAGCTCCTGTAAATAGCATCATACCATGAGTTTTAAGCTTGGAAACTGATATAACCTTATCAACATTAGTTACCATTTCTGCTACTTCCATGCTTTTTAGTATTTTTCCCTTTTCATTTTTTACTTCTATAGAATTTGTATTATAGTTTAATTCTGCACCTACTTCATTTGCGATTTCTTCTATTCCACAGTATTTATATATCCCTTTAAGTATTTTTTCGTTAAAAGGACCGCCTGGACTGTCACCTATAACAACCTTTGCACCATATTCTATAAGTACTTCAGCTAATGCCTTTACAAATATAGGATGAGTTGTAGTTGCTTCCTCTGGTTTCTTTTTCATTAATAAATTTAACTTTAATAGAACAGTTTCCCCTTTATTAATATATTTCTCTATTCCTCCAAGATTATTAATACTATTAATAATGGAGTCCTTTACATTATAATAATCATAAGTTCTACATTCAGTTAATGATACAAGCTCCTTAGCCATAATTCCAACCTCCTCTAAGTATGAGAATACCATATAAGCAAGAAAAAATCACTATATAATATAGTGATCTTTTCTCCCTACCAGCTTGCACATAGTCCTATAGCCTTTGGCCCAATATGTGAGCCTATTACAGGACCAAGTTCGTCTATTGTGATTATTGCATTTTTGAATCTCTTTTCTAATTCATTTTTATACTGCTGTGCTTCACTATCATTCTGTACATGTGCAATTGATATCCTTTTTACATTATCAGGAACCATAGAAATAATAGCTTCCATAGCCTTCTTTTTACCTCTTTCCTTTCCTACAGACACCAATCTACCGTCAACCAATCCAATTACAGGTTTAATGTTAAGCAAAGTACCAATAAAAGCAGTGGTATTAGATAATCTTCCTCCACGTTTTAGATATTCTAATGTATCTACTGTTAAATTAATACTCATGTTTTCCCTCTGCTTTATTATCTCATCTTCTATTTCTTTTCTCGAGAATCCTTGCTCTGAAAGTTGAACTGCTTTTTCAACAAGTAATTTTAGATTTCCAGCAGATGTCTTGGAATCTATTACAGTTATTTTTTCTTCATCTACCATATCAGCTGCTAGTCTAGCACTATTATATGTCCCACTTAGTTCAGAAGAAATAACTATAGCTATTACTTCTTCTCCTATTTCAAGTGCTCTTTTATATGCACAGGCAAAGTCTCCTACTGCAGGTTGAGAAGTTGTTGGAAACTCCTTTGTATTTTCTAACTTTTCATAAAAATCTTTAAACTCACCTGGAAATCCTTCTTTGCTTACGTCCCCACAAAAATGTACTGAAAGAGGTACAATGCCAATATTTTTTTTAATTGAATCTTCTTTTGCAAAATATGCGGTACTATCTGTTACTATATGAATCTTTCTCATAGAATCCCTCTCCCTTATTATAGTATATATTAATAGTACCAGATACTAATACCTGGTTCAAGTTTTTTTATGAACTAAATTACATATTGTAGCTAAGTAAAATGTGTTTTCTCATTCTTTATGATATAATGTAAAAAATGAACTTTAAGGAGGAATATTGTTGAAAAAAATCTTTTATCTAGTTCTATTAATACTCTTCGTTAATTCTTCTTTTAGTTTTGCCCAAGATGAATATGATGATTCAAAAGATAGTTATTTCTTTGCAAGGGGCAAAGTAATAGAAGTATTATCTGATTTACAAGGAACTAACGAAAAAAAATCTAGTGAATTTAGTATTGATACACAAGTCATAAAGGTTAGAGTCACTAGTGGAAAATATAAGAATGGTGAGTTCATCATTGAGAACCATGTTAGTGGAAATCCTGTTTTTGATATAATTGTTAAAAAAGGTGATAGTGTATTGTTAGATATAGAAGAAGATGAAAATGGTGTTCCCACAATAGCTATTTCTGATTTCACCAGAGATAAATACTCTGCTGTACTTTTAATTATTTTTGTGGGCTTGTTAATATTAATCGGTGGAATAAAAGGAGTGAAATCTGTCATTTCCTTAACTATAACTGCAGCAGTAGTAATGAAGATTATGCTTCCTTTAATACTCAGTGGATATAATCCCATTTGGGTTGCCATATTGTCTGCTATTATCATTACCTCAATAACTTTTATCATAATTGCTGGTGTTAATATTAAGTCTTTCTCTGCTATAATTGGTACTATTGGTGGTGTTGTCACAGCAGGAATCTTAGCATATATTGTTGGCTCCTTAGTTAAATTAACTGGATTAAGTAGCGAGGAAGCAAATATGCTTATGTTTATTCCTCAACAAATCAGCTTCGATTATCGAGGACTTTTGTTTGCAGGTATAATAATCGGAACCTTGGGAGCAGTAATGGATATAGGTATGTCAATAGCTTCTGCTATGTATGAAATGAAAAAACTAAATCCTGAGATACCTCCAAGCAAATTAATTGCATCAGGTCTCAATATAGGAAAAGATGTTATGGGAACAATGTCTAATACTCTGATACTAGCTTACACAGGCAGTTCTGTTCCTCTATTACTACTTTTTATGGCCTATGAAACACCCTTGATAAAAATAATAAACTTAGATATGATAACTACAGAAATTGTTAGAGCATTAGTAGGTAGTATTGGATTAATAGTAGCTATTCCTATAACAGCTATGGCCACAGGAGTAGTTTTAAAATACAACCATGTTTTCTTGAATTTCAAGAGAAAAATGACGAAAAATAAAGAATAGGAGATAGAACAATTCTATCTCCTTGTTTTATTAAAGTCTTTCTATAATATCTGTACAGCTGAGACCTTCTTTAATATATTCCGATATATCCATATTGTCATTTACAGCCTTTCTAACTTTTGACATTCTTGATATGTCCCCAAGAAGAATACTACCAGTTAACTTATTGTCAGTTAAATAAAGCCTGTAACGATTGTCTCCATCATCATATCTCAAAACATCAGTAAAATCTTTTATATTTCCAACTGAAAAAAGAGATATATCTCCTATAGATAATGTGGTAAATGGTTGTGCCATCTTGTATTCCTTGTTATTTCCTGCCATATTAGCACCAGCTATTTTACCTTGATCATTTGCAGCTGTCCATAGCCCTAATACCATGCCATTAACCTCAGCAATATCTCCTGCAGCATATACATCTTCTATGTTGGTTCTTAAATACTTGTCGACTTTTACTCCTTTATCAAATTCAATTGATGTGTCCCTTACTAAATCAATATTTGGCCTAATTCCTGCAGAAACTAGTATAGCATCTGTTTTAATTTTTCTACCATCCTTTAGCTTTAGTCCTTCTGCCTTAGTTTCTCCTAATATTTCTTCCGCTGCAGCGTCAAAATATAAATTTAATCCATTATCATTTAATTTTTGACTAACTATATCTGCTAATTCCCTATCAAGTTGTCTTGGAAGAAGGTAAGGGAAGAATTCTACAACATTTACTTTCTTTCCTAACTCTTTTATTGCCCATGCTGCTTCAAGTCCTAGCAGCCCTCCTCCAATTACAGTAACATCTTCACAAAGTTCAAAATACTTCTTTATATGTCTTAAATCCTTTAGTGTTCTTAAAGCAAATACTCCATCTTTAAACTTTCCACCAATTGGCGGTACAAATGGCCTACTTCCATTAGCTAATAACAATTTATCATATTCAACTATTTTACCATCATCCAATTTAACTTGCTTTTTCTCTGTGTCAATTTTCTCTACTATTTTTCCTAATATAACCTCAACATTGTTTTCATCATACCAGCTTTTTTTGTTGACTAAAAGCTCGTCATCGTCAAATGATTTGCTTATGTAGTGGGAAAGCTTTACTCTATAATATGTTAAGTACTCTTCTGATGTAATGATAGTAATGTTTCCTTCTTTATCAATATTTCTTATTTCCTTTGCAGCAGATAATCCTGCTATACCGTTTCCTACAATTACGTATTTTTTAATCACAAAATCCCTCCTAAAAGATTATGATGTTCCCTAACTTCTTTTCTTATTAATACCCCTTTGTTAAACTATTAATCATGTTCACGTATTATTGTCTACAAAAAAACCACGGAAATCCGTGGTTTAGCTTTTAACTTCAGTCCATATTCTATCGTATTCTTTTATAATTTCTCCTGGATCTAGGAAGACTTCGCAATTATTTATGATGTCATCACTAGGATATGCTACTTCATTGTTTATTACCTCAGGATCAAGTAGTTTCATTGTCTCTTTATTTGTAGTTGAATACCCTATATATTCAGTATTCTTTTTTGCGATTTCTGGTCTAGTCATGAAATTAATAAACATTTCTGCTTCTTTTTTGTTCTTACTTGTACTTGGTATCACCATATTGTCAAACCAATAGTTGCTACCTTCCTTCGGCACTACATATCTTAAATCCTCATTTTCTTCCATCATATATACTGCATCTCCAGACCAAACTACTGCTAAAGCTGCTTCCTCTCCAATCATCATATCCTTTACTTCATCACCTACATAAGCTAATAATAAAGGTTTTTGCTTTATTAACTCTTCTTTTGCTTCCTCTAATTCTTTAAGGTTTCTAGTATTCATTGAATACCCTAATTTTTTTAATGCAACAGCTATAGAATCTCTTTGACTATCTAGCATCAATATTTGTCCTTCATATTTACTATCCCATAATATATCCCAGCTATCTACAGTCTCATTAACCATCTTTTGATTATATAATATACCTACAGTTCCCCACATATAAGGAACTGAGTATTCATTATTAGGATCAAAGTCTAAGTTTTTAAACCTTTCATCAATATTTGCATAATTAGGGATATTATTCATATCAAGTTTTAATAATAAATCTTCTTTAATCATTTTTTCAATCATATAATCTGAAGGGAATGCAACGTCATAATCTGTTCCACCTGATTTTATTTTCACGTACATTTCCTCATTTGTAGCAAAATCCTCATAGTTAACTTTAATATTAAACTCTTTTTCAAACTCATCTATAACTGACTCATCTATATAGTCTCCCCAATTATATACATTAAGTACAGTCTGATTTTCATTGCTACATCCAGTGCTAACTAAAACTACAGTTAATATCATTATTGATAATAACATTTTCAAACTTTTTTTCACGCCACATCATCCTTTCCTTTAATTTCTAATGAACTTCTCCTATTTATTAATAAAAGAAGAATCAAGACACTTAAAAACATAAGAGTTGAAAGGGCATTTATTTTAGGATTTATTCCCCGTCTTGCCATTGAGAATATTTTTATGGATAAATTTTGCACTCCCGAACCAGTAGTGAAGAAGCTAATAACAAAGTCATCTATTGACATAGTAAAAGCAATTAAGGCGCCAGAAATAATTCCTGGCATTATTTCCGGTAATACTACCTTTCTAAAAGCATAAAAAGGAGTTGCTCCTAAATCCATTGCTGCTTCAGCTAAGTGTTTGTTTAACTGCCTTAGCTTGGGCAATACAGATAATACTACATAAGGAATATTAAAGGTAATATGAGCTAATAACATAGTAACAAATCCCATCTGCTTGCCAACAAATATAAAAAGTGACATTAATGCAACTCCTGTTACAATATCAGGATTTATTACGGGAATATAATTAAGATTCAACAATATCTTTTTCTTCAAATGTCCTGCATTGTGAATTCCAATGGCTGCTAAGGTGCCTATTACTGTTGCAATTGCTGATGAAAAAAAAGCAACTAAAACTGTATAATATAATGCCTTCATTATCTGACTATCTTTAAACAATTCTGCATACCATTTTAGTGTAAAACCATCCCAATTTCCTCTTGACTTAGAATTGTTAAAAGAATATATTATCAAAACTATAATGGGGGCATAAAGGAATAAATATAGCAAAAAAGCATAAAATCTTTTTATCCATTTTTCTACCATATTCTCCCCCCCTCTTTATCTTTATCGAATTTTTCCATGAAGGCCATGGCAATAAGTATCATAATCATCATTATAATTGATATAGCAGAACCGAAATGCCAATCATATACTGTTAGGAACTGTTGCTCTATTAGATTTCCTATAAGCATATATCGGTTCCCACCTAATAATCTTGAAATAACAAATGTACTTACTGCAGGCATAAATACCATAGTTATGCCTGAAACTACCCCAGGTATGCTTAAAGGAAAAATTACCTTTCTAAAAATGGTTACTCTATTGGCTCCTAAATCTTCTGCAGCCTCAATAATACTTTTATCAATCTTGCTAAGTACTGTATATATTGGAAGCACCATGAACGGTAAGAAGTTGTAGACCATACCCAGAATAACTGCTCCATTGTTGTACAGTAAATTCAATGTAGGTAGCCCTAAAAAACCTAAAAATCTATTTATTAGTCCTTGTTTTCCTAAAAGTGTCATCCATGCATATGTTCTCAATAAAAAATTCATCCACATAGGTAATATAAACAATAGTACCAAAATGTTTCTTTTCTTTGCTTCCATACCAGATAATATCATGGCCATAGGATAACCTAAGATAAAGCAAATCATTGTAGATACTAAAGCAAGCCCTGCTGAACGACCTAGTACATTTATATAATTAGGTTGGAAAAATCTTCTGAAATTATCTAGTGTAAATTTCATTTCTTTTATGTTCTCTACATTACCTTCTGTAAGACTAAAAAGTAGTACCAATAATAGAGGTAATACTGTAAACAAAATTATCCATATTAAGAATGGGAAAGTTGCTATACTCTTTTTCATATTTAAGCCACCTTTTTCATAATATGAATGCTCTCAGGTTCGAAAACCATGCCAATATTAGTGCCTACAGGTTCCATTACTGTACTGTGTATCATCCATTCTCTTTCTTTTTCTTGCACCATCATTTCATAGTGAACTCCCTTAAATGTAACAGATGTCACCATTCCAGTAAGCATTCCCTCTTCTTTAGGCACAACCTTTATGTCTTCAGGCCTAATTACAATATCTACAGGAGTGTTTTCTCCAAATCCTTTATCAACACAAATAAATCTTGTATCAGCAAAATCCACTAATAAGTCCTTAATCATAGTTCCTTCTATAATATTGCTTTCTCCTATGAAGTCTGCAACAAAGGCATTCTTAGGCTCGTTATATATATCTTCAGGTGTACCAATTTGCTGAATCTCACCTTTATCCATAACTATAATAGTATCTGACATGGTTAATGCTTCTTCTTGATCATGAGTTACATATATAAATGTAATCCCCACTCTTTTTTGCATATCTTTCAATTCAATCTGCATTTCTTTTCTTAGTTTCAAATCTAATGCACCTAGTGGTTCATCTAATAATAGCACCTTTGGTTCATTTACTAGTGCTCTTGCAATAGCAATTCTCTGTTGCTGACCACCACTTAATGAATCAACATCTCTTTTTTCATATCCACTTAAATTAACTAGTTTAAGAATTCTTTTTACTCTATCTTTTATTTCACTATCTGGGACTTTCTTGATTTTAAGTCCAAAAGCAATATTTTCGAACACATTCATGTGAGGAAATAATGCATACTTTTGAAATACAGTGTTTATTTGCCTTCTAAATGGAGGAACATCATTTATTCGCTTACCTTCAAACATTATGTCTCCTTTTGTGGGTTGTTCAAACCCGCCTATTATTCTTAATGTAGTGGTTTTACCACATCCACTTGGTCCAAGAAGCGTTAAAAATTCATTCTTCCTAATATAGAGATTAATATTTCTTAGTACATCTACTCCATCATATTCTTTTGAGATATTTTTCAAATCAATAATAATATTATTCTCCAATTGAATCCCCCCTAGTTCCTAGAAATTTGGTGGTGTACTCACCCACAGTACCTTTGCTTTTGTTTTTCCAATATTTTTTATATAATGGTTGGCATAAGCTTTAAAATAAAAGCTTTCTCCTTTTTTCGCTTTATATTTTTCATTTCCAATGTGTACAGAAATTGTTCCAGATAAAACATATCCAAATTCTTCACCCTCATGCGGATAATCTTCCTTAGAGCTTCCATCTGGATCTATTTCTAAAAGAATAGGTTCCATTTGATTCTTTTGTGCATTTGGAATTAACCAGTTTAAGGTGTACTTATATTCTTCATTTTCAGTAACAAATACATCTTCTTTTGAAAAAACTATTTTTTCATCTTCTATTTCATTAAAAAAGTCTCTTAGATTTGTTCCTAGGCCTTCTAATATATCCATCAATGTAGCTATTGATGGGGATGTAAGATCTCTTTCAAGTTGAGAAATAAACCCTTTTGTGAGTTCACATCGGTTTGCTAACTCTTCTTGAGTAAGAGAATTCTTAACCCTTAATCGCCTAATCTTTTCACCTATTTTCATGGAAAATCCCCCTCATTAAATTAGCTCTTTATTAAACTTTTTGTTTATAATTACTAAACTAATCTGCTAACTAGTATATTATAATCAAAAGATATTTGAAAAGTCAATAGAAATATAAAAATATTTTTTTGCCTTTAAGACGTAAAGTATCTGATTCTTTCTTAATAAAAAAAAGAGTTTCTTAATAGAAACTCGATAGATATAGATAAAATATTTTTTATCTCATGATTTTGTATTTATTCTTCTGTTAGATAAACATTCCTTACAAAGTCCGTAAATCTCAAATTTATGTGATTCCGGCAAGAAACCTCTTTTTTCGAATACAGCCATATCAATTTTCTCGAATGGACAAGTATTTAGTGCTTCAACTCTTCCACATTTCTTACATATCATACTATGTTTATGATCGGCTTCACAGATAATTTGATAAGAGCTTTTTCCATTTTCTAAGTTTATCTTTCTTACTACACCTATATTAAGAAAGATTTCAAGGTTTCTGTATATAGTTGAGAAATTAATATCTTTATTAATTTTAAGAACTTTTTCAAATAATGTAGATGGTTCTAATAAATAATCCTTATTTTCCATAAGTACTTTTAATATGATTTTCCTATGGTCTGTAAGCTTATATCCCTTTTCTAGTATTTTTTCGTATATACTATGTAATTTATCCATTATTAACATCTCCATCTAAGGTATTTGTTGCCCTTTTTATATATCGTAAATACACGCTTTTAATAATGATAACTACAAATAATATAAATAACGATACTGTTACTATTGCTCCACCTGGTGCCACGTCTATATAAAAAGACACTATTAATCCAATTATAACTGATAACATCCCAAAAATATTAGTATATATAAAAGCTTTTTTGAAACTTTTTGCTATTTGAATACTCGTAGCTACAGGAACTGTCATCATCGATGAAACTAATAATATACCAACTATTCTCATAGATAAAGTTATAGTAATTGCCACAAGCATTGCAAATAAAATATTTAATTTTTTTATTGGGATGCCTCTTAACTGTGCATCAGTTTCATCAAAAGTCATATAGAATAATGCTCTAAAAAACACAAGTATTACTGCGATTATAATAGTGCCTAATATTATAGCAATTTTCAAATCTTCTTCTGTAACTAAAGATAAGCTACCAAACATGTAATTCATAATACCTATAGTTTTGTTTTTTCCTATACTAATCAGCAAACTAGCTGTTCCTATTCCTGCTGCCATAACTATAGCAAGAGAAAGCTCTGCATATTCCTTGTACTCTTCTCGTAGCTTTTCAACTACAAATGACGCTACCAGTGTAGTAATTATAGCTGTATATACAGGATATATATTACTAATCATTCCTATGGCTACTCCACCTAAGGCGGTGTGAGAAAGGGTATCCCCTACCATTGAAAGTCTACGCAACACTAAAAAAAGTCCCATACTGGAACATATCAGAGATATGATTATACCAATAAAAAATGCTCTTTGCATAAAAGGATATGAAAACACACTCATTTTTGTTCTCTCCTCACTGTAAACTCTTTTCAAGCTTAAATAAAAGTGTTATATGATACTTTATTAATTTCGAATTCAATTTTTCAAGTCATCAATATTGACTTTTCCACTATCTAAATGAAAAATTCTATTTACTTTATGTTGTAAAGTACTGATGTCATGTGTAACTATAACTATGGTTATACCATAATAATTATTTAATTTATCTATCAAATCAAAAAAAACATCCTGAGATTCAGAATCTACCCCTATCAATGGTTCATCCATAAATATAATTTCAGGATTATTCACAAGAAGTCTTGCTAAAAAAACTCTCTGCTGTTGGCCTCCAGATAGATTCCCTATGAGTCTATCTTTGAATCCCAGCATATCAACAGCTTCTAGTGCAGACAAAGTATTTTTACTAATCTTTTTATTTAATTTTTTTAATATACTCATTTGTGAATACTGACTACTACCAACTATTTCTTCTACAGTTGCTGGAAATCTCGTATTAAAGTTTCTTGCATTTTGAGGCAAATATCCAATTTTGTTCCAATCTTTAAAGCTCTCTATGCTACTGTCATATATTTTTATTCTACCACCATTAGGCTTTAAAAAACCCATTATTAATTTTAGGAGTGTACTTTTAGCAGAACCATTAGCTCCTACTATTGCAATATAATCCTTTCTATAAATTCTAAAGCTTATATTATTAAGAAGTAGTTTTTTTTCATATCCAAAACTAAGATTATCTACTTTTACTATTGCTTCACTCATATTATTTCACCAAAGCCTTTTTTAAGTTTTCAAGATTTTGCTCCATTAGAGAAAAATAGTTTTCTTTCTTATCCTGCTGTTCCTTTGTAAGTCCAGCAATTGGATTTAGCTCAAGTATTTTTAGATCTCCTTCCTTAGCTAATAATTCCACTAACTTTGGACTTGCTAAAGTCTCTAGAAAAATAAATTCAAACTTTTCATTTTCTATTGTATCTAAAAGCTTAGCAAGCGTCTTTGGACTAGGCTCCTCCTGTGGAGTTATACCAGTAACTGCAATTTGCTTTAATCCGTATCTTTTTGCCAAGTAGCTAAATGCTTGATGAGAAACTAATATTGTGTCTCTATTTCTATTCTCAAGCTGAGAACTATATGCTAAGTCTAGCTCTTTTATTTTTTCTGAGAAATCAGCATAGTTTTCCTTATAAAAGTTTTCATTTGCTTTATCTAATTTTGAAAATTCCTGCATTATTTGGTATGCCATCATATCCATATTAATAGGATCAAGCCATATATGAGGGTCATATAATCCATGATCATGGTCATCATCTTCACCGTGTTCATCGTGTCCATCATCTTCTTCAGCTTTTATAAGTTCAACATGTTGACTCAAGTTTATCGATTTTATTCCTTTTTTCTCTAAATTATCGGATAATTTTTCTGCCCAAGGCTCCATTTCAGCCCCATTAAAAATAAAGATATCTCCACTTTCTACATCTGCGATTTCCCTCATAGAAGGCTCGTATTCGTGAGGCTCTGAACCATTTGGAATTATACTGTGTAATTCTATCCTATCCCCACCAATTTGCTCAGCTGTAAAATAGATAGGGTAAAAGCTTGTATAAACTTTTAGTTTAGCTTCGCTGGTTTTTTCCTGTTTTTCAGTTGCGCATCCATTTAACATAAGTATTAATACTATCATTATTGCAAAGATCTTCTTATTAAACCCTTTAGTCATTAGCTTTACCTCCTGTTAATGCAAATGATTTGCATTTGCTTTACTAAATTATTATTACCCATTTGATATTAATTATAACTTTTATTTTTTTAAAGATTTCATCAATAATTATAAACTTAATAAAAAAGCACTGCAACATTCATTGCTGCTCACTTAAATCAGTGAAAAGAAAAAAGCGTAGAAGTTATTATCTACGCCCTACCAGCCTCCACCAGCGCCACCACCGCCAGAGGAGCCTCCTCCTCCACGGTTCCCGCCACCTCTGCCACCTCTGCCTCCGCCAAATCCTCCTCTTGAAGAAGATCTAAGTAGCATCATAGTAAGCATACCGCCAAAAAATCTAAAGTCAATGAATAGAAATATTATTATACCAATAACTATTAGAATTGGTTTTATGCCACTTAAGTTATTCCTAGAATTTTCACTATAGTCATCATAATTTCTTCCAATTTCCGCGCTATCAAAGCTCCCTATATTATATTCTTTAACTACTTCAGATAATATAGAATCGAATCCTTTCAATATACCTGTATTATAGTCATTTTCTTTAAAATAGGGAAATATTTGTTTGTCTCTAATCTCTCCTACCTTTCCATCTGGTAAAGGTCCTTCTAGGCCATAGCCTACTTCAATCCATAGTCTCTTTTCATTAGGAGCTATGAGCATTAAAATACCGTTGTTTTTATCTTTGCTACCAATTCCCCATTTTCTAAAGAGCTGTACTGCTACTTCTTGTTCACTGTTCCCATTTAATGAGTTTAATGTAGCAACTACTATTTGAGCTCCTGTTTTATTATAGAGCTGTTCATTAGTATTTATTATATAAGCTTCTAAGTATTCATCAATAATATTAGCTTCATCATATACATAAAAGTATCTGCTTGGCTCCGGTAACTTAATTTCAGCTCCATAAACGTTAATATTTGATACAAATATTAAAATTATCAACAGAAAACAAAGAATTAATCTGTTTTTTTTCATCTAATTCACCTGCTAAAAATCTACTTTTGGAACTTCTTTAGCTTGCTCACTGACTTCAAAGTATTCTCTTTGGTCAAATCCGAACATTCCAGCAATAATATTTGTTGGAAATGATCTTACTTTATTGTTCAATATCTTTGCTGATTCATTATAGTCCATTCTAGCTACTGCAATTCTATTCTCTGTCCCTGCTAATTCATCTTGTAGTCTTATGAAATTTTCATTAGATTTTAACTCTGGATAAGCTTCTACTACTACATTTAATCTTTCTAATGCAGTTGTAAGTTGTGCATCAGCCTCAGCATATTCACCTGGAGTCCTAGCTGTCTCAAGTCTACTTCTAGCTTGTGTAACTCCTAATAATACATTCTCTTCCTGAGCTGCAAAGCCTTTTACTGTATTTACTAAGTTTGGTATTAAATCTGCTCTTCTTTGTAATTGGTTTTCAATCTGTGCCCATTTAGCGTTAGTTTCTTCATCTAATTTAACTAATCCATTGTAGCTACCAGCAATACTTGAACCAAAAGCTACTAATATTACAATTACTACGGCAAGAATAATTAATCCTTTTTTCATAAAGATATTCTCCTTTACAATAAAATTCTCTAGAATATTTCTTAGTTACTATTTAAATATCAGTAACTCTAATAATATAATACTACAAAATTGCAAATTTTTCTAATGTTTTCATTAAGATCTTATTTCATATATCTCCATTTTATCTATAGCATCCTCTATAAGCTTTTCAATGTCTAAGGAATCCTCTGATTCTTCAATATCTTCTAATTTAGGTCTTGTTACAGGATGTTTAGGTAAAAAAACCGTACAGCAGTCTTCAAATGGAAGTATTGAGGTCTCAAACGTTCCTATTTCCTTAGATATTTCAGTTATTTCTACTTTATCCATTCCAATAAGTGGTCTCAAAACAGGTAAACTAACAGAAGAATTAGTTACATGTATGCCCTTAATTGTTTGACTAGCTACTTGTCCTAAGCTCTCTCCTGTAATTAAAGCATCTATTTCTTCTCTTACAGCGATTTTTTCAGCTATTCTCATCATAAATCTTCTAGAGATAATAGTCATTTCGTCTTCAGGGCATTTTTCATTAATCTCTTTTTGAATGTTTAATAAATTTACGCTAAACAACTTGATTTTCCCGCAATATCTAGTTAGAATCTCTGCAAGTGCTTTTACCTTTTCTTCAGCTCTCTCACTAGTAAATGGATAACTATGAAAATGTACAGCGCTTATTTCTACTCCCCTTTTAGCTATTAAAAATCCTGCTACAGGGCTATCGATACCTCCAGATAAAAGTAATAATCCTTTTCCATTTGTACCTACAGGCAATCCGCCAAAAGCTTTGATTTTATCAGTATATATATAGCAATTACTTCTAATATCTATATATACAAATACATCAGGTTTATGCACATCTACAGTAAAACCTTTTGAATTATTCAGAATATATGCACCAACTTCTTTGGCAAGCTCTACTGAATTAGGTTGGAACCTTTTATCTGCTCTATTTACATCGATCTTGAAGGTTTTTATTCCTCTTATATTTCTTGTTTTCTCTAACAGCTCTAATGAATATTTTTTAATTTTATCAATGTCTTTTTCAATCCTATAGCAAGAACTAATGTTTACTATACCAAAAATTCTTTTTAATCTTTTTATTAATTCGTCATGATAATCTTCTTCTGCTTCAATATAAATTTTGCTTTGCTCTTTATAGACCTTAGTTAGTCCCATTCCTTTAGTAATTCTTTTTATGTTTCTTACAAGTTTGTTTTCAAAGAAATAACGATTTTGACCTTTTAAGGCAACCTCTCCAAAGCTAACACTTATTACTTTATCCAATATTCTCACCTCATAGTTATTCTTCTAATGTCTCTTACAGATTGTTGTATTTTTTCTATTGCATAATTGATTTCCTCTAGTGTATTATTATTTGAAAAGCTAAATCTAATTGCACCTTCTATTTCCTCTTCATTTAACCCTATAGCAGCTAGTACATGGCTCTTTTTTTTGCCATGTGAAGAACAAGCAGATGCTGTAGATACATAGATCCCATTGTCCTCTAAATAATGTAGCAACACTTCTCCCCTAACTCCATTAAATGAAACATTTAAAATATGCGGCGCGCATCGTTCATCTAAAAGGCTGTTTATTTTTATACCATCTACTGTATCTATTAATTTTTTCACAAAATAATCCTTAACTTTTCTGATATAGTCGGATTCTTTTTTTTGCTTTTCAGATAAAATTTCTACAGCTTTTCCAAGACCTACAATTCCTGGTGTATTTTCTGTCCCTGATCTAATACCTCTTTCCTGATTTCCTCCATAAATAATTGGCTCAAGGAGAATATCTTTTTTTACATATAATCCACCTACTCCTTTAGGCCCATGTATCTTGTGACTGCTAAATGAAAATGTATCTATATTTAATTTATTTACATCAATGTCTAGCTTACCAAAAGCTTGAATCCCGTCTACATGAATTTTTGTGTTTCTATTTTTGCTCTTTACTGTTTTACTTATATTATTTATTGGCAAAATAGTACCTATTTCATTATTTACCATCATTATAGCTACAAGAATAGTGCTTTCACTAATACTATTTTCTAACTGTTCAAGATTTATCATACCATATTCATCTAAATCCAAATAGGTTACTTTTAAACCCTTATTCTCATAATACTTTATAATATTTAATACTGATGAATGTTCATATTTAGTTGTTATTATGTGGTTTCCTCTTTTAATATTTTTATTTAATAAGCCTTGAACAGAAATATTATTTGATTCAGTACCACCAGCAGTAAAAAATATCTCATCTTTTTCGCAATTTATAAAATCTGAAATTATCTTTCTTGAATGCTCTAATCTTTTTTCAACCTCTAATCCCATTCTATGCAAAGAAGATGGATTACCATATTCAAATTTCAACATATTGCACATTTCATCTACTACTTCATCTCTAGGCTTAGTTGTAGAACTGTTATCTAGATAAACTATCATTAATTCACCTCATTTTTTCAGAAAAAATTCTCATATATGTAGTATTGGGTAAGAATTTGTTTTTTATATATTTTAGTTTACCACTAAATAAATTGATTTACATGATTATTATTATATAGGAATTTACTAAAAGTTAAAAGTCAAGTTAAAAATAAAAACTTTAATTTTTATTTTTAAAAGATTTTTCAATAAAAGTATTGCAGAAAGTGTCATATTTTGTTATAATTTGTTTGTGGTTATCCCCCTGGTAACCTCAAAATGAGATCTCTATTCCCAATACCCCTTTTGAACGGTTTTACTTTGCTTCCTAAATGTATAGGAGAGCACAAAAAGACCCTTAAGGGGTCTTTTTGTGCTTAATTGTTAACATAAATACATTTATTTTAAAATGCTTCTTTTTTATGTTAAAATTGTAATAGATTAAATTCTTTTCTGTAGGAGGGGCTAAAAGTGAAAAATAAAGTAGCTGTAATTTTCACTGGTGGTACAATATCTATGAAGGTTGATCCTAGATTAAATGCCGCTATTCCAGCTTTATCAAGCGAAGAAATAATGGGAATGGTAACAAACATAGAGAGGTTCACAGAAATTGAAACAATAAACTATGGCGAATATCCTGGTCCTCATATAACTCCTCAAATGATGTTAGAATTGTCTAAGCTTGTAAAAAAAAACATTGAAAGAGACGATATTACGGGGGTTGTAGTAACTCATGGAACAGATACACTTGAAGAAACTGCCTATCTCTTAGATTTAACAATTAAGTCAAAAAAACCAATTGTTGTTGTTGGTGCAATGAGAAATTTTTCAGAACTAGGTTATGATGGCCCTAGTAATTTGTCAGCAGCTATATGTACTGCTATATCTAAGGAAGCCGTAGACAAGGGAGTATTAGTTGTCATGAATAACGAAGTAAATGCTGCATCTCATGTCACCAAAACAAATACCCTATCTCTTGATACTTTTAAGTCACCTGAATTTGGTCCTTTAGGAATAGTAGATAATGATGAAGTTATTTTTTATAGAGATATCGTTAATCATCATCATATTGAAACTGAAAACATTGAATCTAAAGTTGCTTTAATTAAATGTGCTGCTGGAATGGATTCTGATTTAATTGATTACTGTATTGATTCTGGATACAAAGGTATTGTAATTGAAGCATTGGGACGTGGAAATGTGCCTATTGGAATGTTTGAAGGCATTAAAAGAAGCTTATATAAAAATATTCCTGTAGTTATTGTTTCAAGATGCCCTACAGGTAGAGTACTTGATACATATGGCTATCCAGGAGGCGGAAAAAACCTCAGAAATATTGGCGCAATTTTTGGTGATAATCTCCCAGGACAAAAAGCCCGCATTAAACTTATGCTAATATTAAGTATTACTAATGATATTGATACAATAAGAAAAATATTTGAAAAAGATATATATGATAAAAAGCACTAAAAAATTGGCTTGAATCTTCAAGCCAATTTTCTATTTTATCTAATAAATCCTCTCCTTCTTCTATTTAAATAATTTTCAATATCTAAGAGGCGTTTTTCTATATCTTCAATTTTTTCTATATCTTTTGAAGATTCTTCTTCCTGTATAATAGATTCTGATATTTTATTTTCTATTAATTCAGCGATGGTTTTTAAAGCTTTTTCCATAACTTCAACTTTTTCTTTCAACTCTTGTATTTCTTTTTTTACTTGTGAACCTTCTTCTATACTAATCACTTCCTTTTCTGAAGTGTCTTCCACTTCATTTATGTCTTCTAAATCTTCATCATCCTCTTTTTTTTTAACCTTTGATTTTAAAGGAACTTCTATTGCGTTTTCAATATCACCAAATCCAATGAAAGAAATGACTTCACCATATGTTCCAAATCCATAGTTGAAATTATATATATTTGCTATAGAGTTGTTATTAGTAGAAAACTTATATCTTGCAAAATTATCTTTTTTTGAACTCTCCCATGAATATAGTGAACTCCAGCTAATACCGCCATCATCTGAATAGCAACTCAATAATCTATTAAATTCTATCCATATAACCCATAAGATTTCTCCTGCATATATGAATGTTGGATACATACAATTAGCAGGATTTGATAGTGCATGCTCAATTGTTTTAGTGAAATTTACATCTGATAAATAATATTTTTCATATGTAATTACAAAATTATTCTCTACTAGTTTGCTATAGCATAAGTCTATTTCATTTTTATTATTACTAATCATATCTAAATATAGCTTCATAAAATTATCTGTAGTAAGTTGAATTTTATTGGACCAATTGGAATTAGCCAAATCATATACATTAATAAAAACCTGCTCGTAGTCATTTACAATATCGTAGTAGCCAATGATAAGCTTATCTTCTAATTGTATAAGATTTATTGGGTTCAAGATATCTCTTATAGTTATATCTGTTATTATATTTGTATCCCACTTATCACCTAATAAGCTATGATGAAATATTCTAAATCTATTATTGCTTTCTTGAGATTCTAAACAGTATATAATATGAATTGTATCGTTTATTACTCTAATGTTTAAATTTCTAAGCTTCCCTTCAAATTCTTCTGCAAGTATATTTTCTTCTTGTCTCTCTCCTTCTATCGAAGTCAATACAATACTTCCGTCTATCTTTTGACTTACTAAATAAACTATACCTGCTTTTGATATTGTGGCATCATACTCATCTAAGCAGTTATTGAGTATCAGCTTTTTATCTACTTTTCCGTTTTTTTTGTCATAGAATATCATCTTAATTTTTTTCTCGTACATATACAAGCTATATACATTTTCTTCATTATCCATTATTAGTACATCATGTATATTCATAAAACCCATCATGACACCTCCTATCAAAGATAATATTCAGTAACCTATTTAGGCATGTATTCATAATATATTGTATAAACATAAAATAGTTTTTCATATAATTATATTTTTTCTCTATTAAAAATATGACAGTATAAAGCATGAAAGTAACATAATTTTTAAAGAGGAATATATTGAAAATGAGAAGTGCATTCATATTTTAGAAAAGGAGGATTAATCATGTCTTGCGGTAATAAATCTGGACCAATTAACCTTAGCTTGCCTGATAGATGCTGTACAGCTACAACTGGTTGTGCTCCATTTGACGGTAATTTAAGAAAGGTTGTAACCGAGCCAATATATGTACAGAAAGTTTATGACGCTAAATTATTTAATCTTCAAGCTATAAGAACTGTTGCGAATCAAACATTTTCTCCAGCATTAGGTAGAGGGGCAAGAATAATTAGAGTACTTGATATCAGATGTAAAAAGTTCTTCAATCCAGGAAATATTAATGATCCTGAAAACCTAATAGCAAATCCTGACACTACTCTTTCAGGTGCTGAATTTGTTGAAACAGCAAATGGAATTCCTGTAACTGCAATAGGACCTGACGGGTTTGCTAGCGAAAGATTAGTATATGCAGATACTCAAGATTGTGATGAACTTGGCAGAGGAACACCTATTTTCGGAACACAAAATATAAGAATAACAGGAAACGTAATCATAGAAATAGATGTACTATTTACAGATGATTGTGATAAAGAGTGTGTGGCTACATTAACTGCAAATGTTCCAGTTGGATCAGCAGAAAATCCACTACTTTTGACAAATTTCTTTGAACTATGCTTGCCATCAGTTTTTGAAGGGGCTTTCCTTCCAAGATTTACAGAATTCTGTAATATATCTTGTGAATCAAGACTTGCAACAAATAGTATAGTAAGAGATATTATAGTCAATCCTACTACTGGAGTTGTAAGAGCTAGCTTACTAATTGCATTATGTGTAACTTGTGAAAAGAAAATTATAGTTCCTGTTCAGCTTTGTGTATTATCTACTGGATTCCCTGTATTATCTGCAGAAGAATCTCCAATTTGTAGTACTTTCCCAAGCCTATTTCCTAGACAAATTGATACTAAGAAACCACGCCATTGTACAGCAGAAAGCATCGAAGTAGAAAAAACCGAAGAGTAGTGTAACACAACATATAAAGAAAGCTCAAATCCTAAAGGGTTTGAGCTTTTTATCAATTGATTACCTCTAATATATAGTAGTCCTTTTCTATTAACAAATCAATGAATTTGTCTTCAACCTTTACTAATGGTCTTGTAGGCATTTCTTTATGAATGTAAATAATCTCACCAATATCCCCACAATTAAGCTTTACAACATTTCCTACATAAAAATTAGATATATTATTAGTAAACACCGATGCAATTCTAGCATCTAAGATTCCAAAGCTATTGCTTATAATGTGCTCTGCTACTAAAAAAGGCGATTGTTTCTTCTTATATACTCTTTCTGTTGTCATAGCATCAAATATATCACAAACAGCTACTATTTTTGCATATTCATGAATATTCTTAGATTTTACTCCTAGTGGATATCCACTTCCATCTTCTCTTTCATGATGTTGTAGTGCACCAAGAGCTACATTTTTACTTATACCAATAGTTTCATTTAATAAGTTATATCCAAAAATAGTGTGTTTCTTTACTAATTCGAATTCACTTTCAGTAAGCCTTCCAGGCTTATACATAATATTATCTGAAATTTTAACTTTACCAATATCATGGAATAATCCCGCTAAAGATATTTGTTTAAGTTCAACTTTTGAATATCCTAACCATTTCCCAATCATAGTTGCTAACATACTTACATCAAGAGAATGTTGAAAGGTGTAGTCATTATCTTCTTCTATTTGTCTTAATCTAGCTAAGATATTATTGCTTTTAACTATTTCTTCTACCATTTCATTTACAATCTCACCAATTTCACTTACTACTAACTTCTTACCAAACCTTGCATTGTTAAAAATCAATCTCGTTCTATCAGCAAATCTTTCATATTTTTCTAAAAATATATCATTATTAACAATCAGATAATCATTTTCGCTATTTATATTTTCGAATATGTCGATATATTTTATCCCTAAATTTCTTAAAATAAAAATATTATTTTTGTTTAATACTGTACCACTTGTAAGCAGTATTGCCCCTGTTTTCCCACTTTCAATGTCCTTATTAAGTACCATCCCAACCTTTACCTCATCGATGCTTAAAAGCGACATAATCTTCTCCCCTTTTCGGCTAATTATAATATTATATTCTATAAATACCGAAAAAATCCTCCTTTTTCTATATATGTCTTTTAGACAGTATTTTGTCAATATATCTTGCAGTCAGCGAGGTTAATACTAACGCTACTATAATTCTAGTTCCTAGCAATAACCAACCATTTGCTCCAATTGCAACAAACAACAGTGTATCTTCAAATACAGAATGGCAAGCAACCAAGAAAATAACCACGAGATAAAGGTCCTTTTTATTCAAATTTCCTTCTTTAGCACTATTTATTATTACACCAGCTCCATAGGCAAGACCTAAAATTAGTCCTATAATTAGAGGAAAAGTGGATTCCTCTGAAATACCTAAAAATCTAGCCAGTGGCTTCATTCTAAGAGATAACTTACCTAGTATATCCAAATCCTTTAATATTTGAATTACTATCATTAACGGAATAACAATCTTTGCTATGTTTAAAACTGAACTAACACTTCCTGTAACTCCTTCTTTAGCAATTTCAACAAAATCCATGTTTCTCCCTCCAGAATTATAAAAATATATTTAAAAGTAATCCCGATACAATTGAAAGACATAGTCTAATTAACAAGATGACTACTACATTTATCCCCGTTTTCTTTGCTACTGCAGTTTCCATAAATAAACTATGAGAAAATGAAAGCATAACAGCTATAATGGTTATTTCTTTTGAAGTTAATGTAAGAGTTGCTATTGCACCTAGAGCAGCATATAGATTTACCATATTCCCTAATACCAGTACAATTGCGGCTTCACCTGGAAGTCCTACAATATTCATGAATGGCATAAAAAGATTCGATATTGCATCTAATAAAAAAGTATGCTTTACAATTGTAACAATTAAATAAACTGGTACCATTATTTTAGCCAATACCCATGTAGTATTTATGCCACTTTTTAATCCATTGATAATGGATTGTTTAAAATCCCATTTTTCTTTGCTATTTTTAAGCTTTAAAGAGTCGTCTTTAATAAAGTTTTCACTCATAATGTTATCCCTTCCTCTATGAAAATCATAATGATATAATTATAGCACACAGAGCTTTGCTTAGTCATTAATATAAAAAACAGATACAAAAGTATCTGTTTTTAAGCTAAGTTTTTGTTTGTAGCTGAAAGTTGTCCTGTCCATTTTCCACATTTGTCTCCATATCTAGCTATTATTGAGTTATTGGCAACTATCTCTATTACTTCGCACATATTTGAACAATCTCCACATTCAAAGCCTTTAACCTTATAAGGTATATCAGAAATGCCTAGCCCTCTAAAGCTTGTTTTTCTCTTGAGTTTTATTTCTTCTTTAGCAAGTAATGCTACCCCAATTGCCCCCATAACATCAAAATTTTTAGGTACTATGACCTTCGTGTTAAGAACATCCTCGAAGGCTTTTTTAATTCCTGCATTAGCAGCTACTCCACCCTGAATCATAACTGTGGGAACAATTTCTTTTCCCTTCCCTACATTATTTAAATAGTTCCTAACTAATGCTTCACAGAGACCTTTTACTATATCTTCTTGGTTATGACCCAATTGTTGTTTGTGAATCATGTCTGATTCTGCAAAGACGGCACATCTACCAGCTATTCTAACTGGATTCTTAGACTTAAGCGCTAGATTCCCAAACTCTTCTATTTCAATACCAAGTCTTCCAGCTTGCCTGTCTAAAAATGAGCCCGTGCCTGCAGCACAAACTGTATTCATTGCAAAATCTGTTACTATGCCATCTCGAAGTAATATTATCTTTGAATCCTGTCCACCTATCTCTAAAATTGTCCTTACATTTGGAACATATTTTGTTGAAGCCACAGCATGAGAGGTTATTTCATTTTTTACTACATCCGCTCCTAATATCATATTAGCCAAGTACCTCCCACTACCAGTAGCTCCTACTCCATTTATTGGCAGTTCTCCTAGTTCATCTTTTATTTCCCCTAGTCCATTTTGCAAGATTTCTATGGGCTTACCTTGTGTTCGTACATATTTCTTTAAGATAATATTGTCATTTTCATCTATCAAAATAATATTTGTACTTACAGACCCCACATCAACTCCTAAATAATATTCTTTCATTATTTTTGTCCTCCCTTCTTCTCTTTAAAAGGTCTACGAATGCTTCCAGTCTAGTAAGATATCCAGCCTCACCTGTCATCTCATCTACTACTAAAGTAAGTATAGGTATATTATAATCTCTTTGAATGGCAGGGAGAATACTCTCTGCTACTATCTCAGGCATACACGTTAGCGGAAATATCTGTACTAGTCCATCAAAGCCTTCTTGGGCATATTGAACTGCACTACCTATGGTTTCTCTTCCATGCCCACCTACCAAAGTGCTTAAATATGGTCTAGCAGCCTTCCATTTGTTTTTCTCTTCCTTCGAACCAAATGGGAAGGAAAAAATATAATGCCTTGCCCAATTGCTTGGCGTCAATGCCTTTTCTATTTCTGCACCAAGATGTCCAAGTTTTTTTTCTATGTCTAAATTTACAAATGGCTCAATGATTGTATAAATTTCGCCTATTATGCCAATTCTAATTGGTTTTTTTTCAGGATCTATTTCCACTTCATTAAGCCTTGTTTTAGTTTTTTCAATAAGTAGTAAGATTTCTTGTACTCCATGTGTGTATTCTATATCTTTATAAAACTCCTCCATTATCATATCAACTTGGAAGCTATTTACTGCTATTGGTCGTTTTTTGTTAGCCAAATCAGTTAATTCATCAGCATCACATATTATTTTAAACGCCTTCCTACCACTTCTTATTATTTTATAAAGATTTGATGTGTTCATTGCCTCCATTATTCTCCTTATTAAGATCATTGGTTTACCGTCAGGAGGGTCAAGGGATATAATATTCACATCATATCCTAAATCATTTAATAGTGCCTGCTCCATAATAGGATAAAAACCAAATCTGCAAGGCCCACAACTGCCTGTGATTATAATAGTATCTGCGCCTTTTTCAATACTTTCAATATAATTTCCAATGTTTATTTTTAAAGGCAAACAAATTGATTCTGGTGAATATTTAGTTCCTAGCTCTAGAGTCCTCTTGCTACATCTAGGAGCTAAGACTACCTCATTTCCTAAATCTTCAAGTAATCCTTTTGCAGCAATATATGTATTACCCATATGTGGGAATGTTATTTTCATTTTTTTTCCTCCGTCTTATCATATCCATAAATGCTTCTATTCTAGTATTTATTCCAGCTTCTCCAGTATGCTCATCTATTGTTAATAATGTAAAAGGAATACCTTCATCTCTAGCTTTTCTCTGGACAAAATCAATTAATATTGAGTCAACACCGCACCCAAAGGAAGAGACATATATTATTCCGTCAATCTTTTTTCCATCAAGTAAATAAAATGATGACCCAATAATTCTTTTCCCGAAACTCCAAAATATTCTTTTAGGTATTTTTGAAGAATAGTAGTCTACTTTATAATCATCTACCATTTCTGGAGTTATAACTCTTATGCCATTATTCCGAATCTTTTTAATGAGATTCATATTTATATACTCATCATACAGATTATAAGGATGACCTACCAACATAAACATAGGACTATTATCGTCGATTGATCTTATTAGCTTAGTATCACTGTTATAAATCTTTAAGGCTTCAATTGGTATTACTCCTTTATTTATGAGTTTCCTATATTTTTGGTAATGGTTAGAAGCAATATTATAAGCTTTCATTATTTTAGAAAAGCTTGGAGTAAAATACTTACCTGTTTCCTTTATCGCTTCAAATAAGCCTAGATTTGACTTAAATAGATTAACATTTGCATCAATACATACTGGAAGATCTTTTACTGAATTCTTAACCATTTCAGGTAGGCCTAGATATTTTGGACATCCATATTCTCTTTTATGAATGCTTATTATTTTAGGTATGAATAAGTAATCTACCTTGTTTTTTAATTCCATCACATGCCCATGATATACTTTTACTGGAAGACAAGCCTCATCTACACAGCTAGATACACCATCATTTAATATTGATTTATTTGTCTTAGAAGATACAACTACTTCAGCTCCTAATTCATTAAAGAATTCCTTCCATAGAGGATAATAATCATAGAAAAATAGGCTTTGTGGAATTCCAACCTTGAAAGACATATAATCCCTCCAATCTCACTAGTATATTATGGTCTAAATATCTTTTTTTTATAACCTTCTTTGCAAAATACAATAAATGTGTTTTTATTAATTTTTGCACAAAAAAAATCCCTGTTTATATACAAGGATTTTCTTTGCTTTTTTATAATAAGTATTTATTAATTTTGCTTTAAACTAAGCACTTTTTTTATAGCACCAATAAACTGTTCATCATATATTCTACTATAATTTATATAGTCATTTAACTTTTTTACTTGGCCCCAACCTTCCCTGAGAATTTTTTCAGCAGAATCATATTCATTTAGAGTAATAAGTATATGGCTTTGGTTCATTAATTGCATAACACGAATTTTTGCATTTAAACTATTCATACCTTCATAAAGTTTAATTGCCTCATTAGCTTTTCCATCTATCAAATAAGCCTTAGATTTCATAAATATAGCATTATTCCTGACCTCTTCGCTTGATGCAGTGCTCTCCCAACGTTCTAGGGCTTTTAACATAATATCTATATTTTCTGCTAGATCAGAAAATTCATTTAATATTAGCTGAAGTTCATCATCACTAACTTCAGCACCATTTGCATATGAAGCAAAAATTTCATCTACAAGCTGAGCTTTATTACTATAGGTACTACTATCATTCTTTATTAAATAATAATTCAAACCAATAATGTTACTGTACTTCTTAGCCTTTAATTCCTCTATAGTTTTCATAGGATCTGAATCATATAAATGTTGTTCTTCAAATGGTATAATACCAACTAAGGATTTATATTCTAATGTGTCAATAGCTCTTTTATAAAGTAAATCATTAGTATTAAGTTTACTATTAGCATTATAGCTCCCAAATAACGGATACTTAGTAGTAGTAGTATTATTGTCTCCAACAAGTTTTATATCTTCAAGATATGACTTTTTCTCATATTCCATATCCTTATATAGTCTTTTAATAATAGTTACAGCCTCAGCTCTAGTAATATTATTTAATGGACTAAATGTTCCATCTGGATTCCCAGTTATTATTTTATTTCTAGCCAATGACATGATTTGACTATAATAATTATAATTATTATCAATGTCACCAAATGTTATATTTTCTGAATCAATTGGTGAAGATGAAAAAAAGAAAGTCAAAGCAGCTGCTTCTTCTCTAGTTATTTTTTTATTAGGAAAAAAATAATCTCCAGGGAATATGTCTTTAAACTTTATATCATAACTTTTATTATCAGTAAATGATATAACCTTAGAAATGTGGTCATATGCCCAATGTCCATATTCCAAATCCAAATAGCCTATATCCTCGGATTCGAGTTTCTGATTGCTTGTACCACTTTTTTTATCAGTGTCCTTAATCATTTCCTGCTTTTCAGCTGTTCTATAAAGTAAAGATACATATTCAGATCTACTAATATCGCCATCTGGAACAAAGGAACCATCATCATATCCATTCAACAACTTTACAGTATTTGCTCCCCACATTATTGATTCCTCTGCCCAATGGCCAAAAACGTCATAAAAATAAATTCTTGCATATGTCATATTTGAGCTAAAAAACAATATGAAGCATAAGAATGTTGCTATAATTATTTTTCTTAATTTCAATAAAATCCCCCCTAAAGATAATTTAAACAATTATGTTGAGAATCTGCTCTCTAACTAACTTAAGCTAAATAGACTAAGTATGTATTGGTTATTTGGTTTCAATTGTTCTTTCTATAGTTTCAATTTCATTTATATCGAGCCT
Source organism: Proteiniborus sp. (assembly GCF_040308045.1). Taxonomy (NCBI): domain Bacteria; kingdom Bacillati; phylum Bacillota; class Clostridia; order Eubacteriales; genus Proteiniborus; species Proteiniborus sp. Next base: position 6,500 of record NZ_JAWRHZ010000022.1, on the reverse strand, counting down.
ATAAAGTCTATAAAAGTAATTATTTATATCGCTGATTATTATATCAATTTCTTTCAATATATATTTAACGTCTTTCTCTGACTTTTTGTTCCTGTCTACAGAACTTCTTTTCTCAATGCCAGTATATAAATCTGTAATCTTTTTTACTTTATTTTCAATTGATTTTCTATCTGTTCCTATTTTAATTTTTAAAGTCATTAACTTATTGGGATAATATTCATACAATCCTTCACTTAATTTTTTTGCAACTGATTTAAAATAAAATTCAAATAAAGAAGAGTTCAAAAATGCAGCTAAATATTCAAGTGATATTTTCTTCTTATATTCATCCCTTAGGCTTAAAATATACACATCAGCACTACAGCACACTTCTCTATATTCAATAGTAAATTCATTAGACATTGCTTTAAATGGAAATAATATCTTAGGCTGAGTAAAAATATTTATATTTCTTCCCCATTGAAGCTTATACCATTCTCTAGTGCCTGTTAAGCATTCTCTTCTATTCTCAAGTTTATCCCTAAAAGGCGTAATATGAGATATAGTATTACTATATTCATTTGGATTCTCAATTAAATCTGTATATAGTACAAATCTCTTACCTTCTGCATTTCTATATTTTCTTACTTCGCTATTCTTCACCCATGGCTTACAAATACTTTTTTCAAGACTTTTTTCTTCAATAGTATTACTGTCTACAATAAAGGCCTTATCACATCCTGTTATTATCCCTTGGTTACATCGGCAAATCTCATCTAATATATAGTCTCCTTGAGCATCGATTTTATAAAACAGATTTCTTTCCCCTGCCTTCAGTAATAGCCATCCACTATCTTCTAAATCTTCTTGGAGAACATAATATTTCTCAAAGTCATTACTAAGATCTAATGTAAAGTTTCTTGTGGAGTCGCTATTACTATACCTATAGACCAAAATATTATCTTTTTTATCTAGATTCTTAATGCTCTCTATTATTAGTGGACTTATCCCTATTCCTTTGAATATATTTTTTCCATAAAAATCTACTATCTTGTCTATTTTATATTTATTCACAATAAATTCTCTTAAACCTTTAGCTGATGGGGCCTCAAGAAAATATCTTGAAGTTATAAAAATTAACTTACCATTATCTTTTAGAAGCTCATAGCCTTTTTTGAAGAAACAATATGAAATATCAGCCTTATCTGAATAAACATCGTAATATATATATTGAAGTCTTTTTCTATAATCTTTATCAATACTTTTATGGCCAATATAAGGAGGATTACCAATTACTAAATCATATCTACCTATAGCCCTATCCTCTATACCTTTCTCTTCGCCATATTCTATTAAATCACTATTTTCTTCAATTAAAACATCTCTATTATATATATTAGTCTCAAGATAGTCCCCTATATCTCCTTTAAGAATTAGTGAAATTTTTGTCATAAAAACTGCAAAAGGATCAATGTCAAATCCAAAAATGTTGTTTTTTAGTATGAATAAAGGAATCCCTTTCCTCATCTCTTTCTCTATTTCTGGGTTATGTTGTACTATTAGAAAATAATTTTCTTCAAATATTTCTTTAATTCTGTCATAAGCTTCTAACAAGAAATATCCTCCACCACAAGCTGGATCAACAACACTGAAGTAAGGATTTTTAATTATTTCTTCATTGGAAATTCCTAAAGAAATCATATATTTTACTATATAATCAGGTGTATAAACTTGTCCTAGTAGCTTTCTTTGTTTATTAGTAATAAAAGTTTCAAACAATTTTCCTAATGAAAAGTTAGCTAATTCATCTTTGCTAATTTCTTTTAGGACTAAAAAAATATCATTCTTAAGATCTTCATTTAACAATTCATTGTCTTCATATATCTTCTCTTCTTCCCCGAGAATTTTAGTTAGTAACATTGAATAATTTTTATCAACTTCCTCTACATTTAGATTTTCAGAATTGATTTTCTTATTTTCTTTCAAATACTTAATACTTAATACTGATCTGCCTATAAAAAATAAAATACTCTTAACTCCATTAATATATCTGTCAATTTGCTCTTTCTCTATTTTTTCTAAAGCATCATTGGCAATATTCTTCAGGCTCAAAATATAGCTATTATCTATCCTCACTTATTTCCCTCTCTTCAAGTTCTATCTTAAAATTATTCTATAGCAGGCCTCTGAAATCATATTACTTAACAATCTTATGAAGTTACAACTCCATCTGTAGCTTATTACTACTGAGAGCTTGCCATAGATACTCTAACAATACTACAATATTATCAGTTACAATATTTCCGTCGTGATTGAGTATTATTATATTATCTGGTAATTTATAATTCAGCTTATTAATCTCCTTTATAAATGTGTCGTATATTTTTAGGTCAAAGTATATACACTTACTTCCATCTGACAGTTTTCCATTCTCTACTTGAAAATTTACCTGGAACCTGCCGCTTTGTGGAAACCACTTAAATATGTGAGCATTTCCGTAGTGAATTTCATCTGATAAATTCAAAGTATTGGTAAAACCTTCAATAAATATTATGTTTCCATTGCATACAATATTTTCAATGTTAATAGCTATATCTAAATCATAATTAATATATCTAGTTTTAAAATTAATTTTATTTTTTTCGTCAATTATGTCAAAGATTTTCATAACTTTAGGCAAGTTATATATATCTTCGTAGTTATGCTTCAAAATAGTGTCCTTAATACTATTGTTTTTGGTTTTAATATATTCATAATACATGTCAATACTTTCTTTTCCATTTATAGTATCTTCTCTTGCTATACCTAAGAACTTTTCTATACTTTTAAGGTTACATTTTTTTAATCCTAATAAACTTTTCTTGCTTCTAATAACTTTTAGTATATCTATTCCTTGGCTTTTGTCTAATTGATAGTCTATATGATGATGGCTAAGCCTAGAATTAATAAACGGAATGTCAAATGCCTCACCATTAAAAGTGATTAAAAACTCAAAATCAGATATAAAATTTTTAAACTCATATAATAGTATTTTTTCGTCTTTTTCATTTGCTGAGAAAAATTGTATAATTTCGGTTTTAGAATTATTGATATATAAAATTCCAATTAAAATAATATAATTGTACTTTCTACTAAATCCTGTTGTTTCAATATCCATAAAACATATTTTCTTATTTAATATACGATTTTTTAGAATATCTGGTATAATTATTTGTTCATCTAAAGTATGCTTAATAATTTCCATGCTTATCTCCCTTTCAAAAGAAAAAATATACTTATTCATAACATTTAGTATATTAATAAATTATATCAAACAAAGGAAGTGAATACTATGAAGATGTAGTACCATATTTATGGCATTTAAAAAAGCAAAATACTGTTCAATTACGTAAGTCGTTAATTGAGCAGTATTTTCCTATGCTAAAAGATAATAATTATACTTGAATAAATTTAATTGTAATTTTTGTGCCAATGTTAACGGTGCTTTTTATCTCTAGACTTGCATTATGTTGTTGCACAATATGTTTAACTATAGATAATCCTAGACCTGTACCACCTGTAGCTTTTAGGCGACTCTTATCCACACGATAGAATCTTTCAAAAATGCGACTATGATGTTCCTCTGGGATTCCAATGCCAGTGTCTTCAACTGATAATAATGTATGTTTGTCTTGAGTCCTTACTGTTACAGTTACGCTCCCATTAGGCTTATTATAACGAATAGCATTATCACATAGATTATATATAAGCTCTTCTATCATTCCTCTGTTAGCAAGTACATTACTTTGCTCCCCTATTAATTCCATAGAAACTCCTTTTTTGCGTGCAGGCACTAAAAGTGAATCTACGCATTCTTTTGCAATCCCTAGTAAATCTACTTGTTCAAATACCATACCTTTACTAGGTTCGTCTAGCTCAGATAATTTAATGATATCATTAATGAGCAATATTAGACGATTAGCATCGTTGTGTATTTTTGCAGCAAAATCCTTGATGTCTTCTTGCTTTGCTATGCCATTTTCAATTAGCTCTGCATATCCAGAGATAGAAGTCAAAGGGGTTTTTAATTCGTGTGATACATTAGCTGTAAATTCTCTTCGTATTTTTTCAGTCTCTTTTTTCTCCGTAACATCTAACAAGAAACACATGACGCCAATAATATCTTTATTATTGTATACTGGATTAGCAAATATTTGAAGGTATTTACCATCAACTAATATTTCAATTGTCTTACTTTCCCCTATAATTGCATAGTCAATACATTTATTTAGTTGTTCGTTTCGAGTCAGATATAAAATGTTTCTATTTATAAAATCTTTTCCCTTTGCTGAAAGCAATTGAACTGCACTATGATTAACTGTTAATATACTTTTATCATTACTTAAAAGTAAAAATCCTTCAGACATATTCTCCATTATCATTTGTATTTTATTTCTTTCCTGCTCTAAATGCTCCATCTGTTTAAGAATACGATTATTTTGTTTTTTTATAGTTTTAGCAAATGGAGCCAATTCGTCATAGATTATATTGTCCTCCAACGAATTCATATTTCTTGCCATTTGTTTAATAGGGTAAATAATACGCTCGGTCAAATTATTAGAAATTATGAGGCATAAAATAAATACTATTGCTGCAAGTCCAATAACAAGGGGTAATACACCTAAAAACAAAGTCAAAATGCTCTGTGTCTGTTTTGAAACACGTAGAATGTTTCCATCTTCTAATCGTATAGCATAATAAAAAGTATCATTTTCCAATGTATTTGAATAACGCACTGCTTCACCCTTGCCAGATTCAACTGCTTCTCTAATTTCTGGACGATTACTATGGTTATCCATTAAGTCAGCATTGGCATCACTATCAGAAATAACTTTACCATCAGAATTAACAAGAGTAAAGCGTATTCCATTTGCTCTAATTTGGTCAAAATCAATATCATAATTAGAAAGAACATAATTTTGTCCAAGCAATTGTCCATAAAGTCTTAAATCGTTCTTAACTTGCTGTTCAAAAAGACCATAATATATAAGCATAGTAAATATAGTAGTAAGAATAATAGATATTCCACCAATAAAATATAAATGGAAGTTAATTCTTCTTCTCATTTCAATCTCCTATTTTATATCCGACATTACGTACGGTTTTAATTGCCTTTCCCCCGACTCCCAGCTTTTGTCGAAGGGTTTTAATATGCATATCCACAGTTCTGCTTTCTCCTTCAAAGTCAAACCCCCATACTTGATCCATTATTTTTTCCCTTGACAAAACAATCCCTTGATTATGAAGCAAGTATTTGAGCAGTTCAAACTCTTTAAAGGTTAGCTCACAGTCTTTTCCCCCTACAGTCACACGATGCCTCTCATCATCGAGTAAAATATCCTCAAAATGTAAAACTTTATTATTATCTAATTGATTAGTTCGCCGTAACACAGCTTTTACTCGAGAAATTAGTTCCATGACTCCAAATGGTTTTGAAATATAATCATCTGCGCCTGAGTCCAATCCCTTTACCTTATCAAGCTCTGTAGTTTTGGCTGTTACCATAATAATAGGTATATTCTTCGTTTTTTCCTGTTCCCGCAAATTTTTCAGTATACTTAGTCCATCTTCATCAGGTAGCATAATATCTAATAATACTAAGTCCGGTAATTGCTCTTTACAAGCTGAATAAAATTCCTTGCTACCTTCGAAAGACTTAACAGAATACCCACTATTTTGTAACGCATAGCTTTCTAATTCTCGAATGTTTTTATCGTCCTCTACAATATAAATCATTATAATATCCTTTCGTTTTTATGTTTTCCTGTTATAGAAAAAGCAACCCATTCTGCAATGCTTACTACATGATCACCAATACGTTCAAAGTATTTAGCAATTCTAATTCTTTATCAAATCTATTACGCATAGTTAATTAACCAAACTTCCCTGTAATATAGCTTTCGGTGCGTTTATCCTTTGGCATAGAGAACAAATCCTCTGTAACGCCATATTCAATTATCTCTCCAAGTAGAAAGAAAGCAGTTTTAACTGATATTCTAGAGGCTTGTTGCATATTATGCGTAACCATAATAATAGTATAGTTCTTTTTCAGTTCAAGTACAAGGTCTTCTATTCTATTCAATGTTATTATAAATTGTTAAAGTAAAATAAGAGATAAGACTATGTAAAATGTAAGTAAAATTTTTATAAAACAGTATTAAAGTATATACTAATAAATAAGGGAATAGAAATCTAATGAACATTCTTTAGCAATTACATATAACAAAAAGTAATTGGAATTGTAATGTTATAATTAACGAGTTGAAAAGCAAGTAAGCAAGAAAACCAAGAAGTAGTCAAAAAAAGTTTAAGTGAGGAAAAATTTCCTCACTTAAACTTTTTTGGTGCCCAGAGGCGGAATCGAACCACCGACACGGGGATTTTCAGTCCCCTGCTCTACCTACTGAGCTATCTGGGCATATGATGGTGGGCCTTCAGGGACTCGAACCCCGGACCTGCCGGTTATGAGCCGGACGCTCTAA